>JALERS010000082.1 GCA_022763905.1 Prevotellaceae bacterium
TCAGCGTTCAGCCTAGGCTGAACGCAAAAACAAGTTGGGTGCAGGGAAATGAGGAGATGTCCATGTGCTCTATTTCAAATGGCAAATGAGGAATAAACTCACACGTATGCTCATGCCGGGCGAATCAAAACAAGACAGGCAAACACCTTTAATCTGTTTGCCTGTCTTGACGCTTAGGTTCCCCCTATAATCTATCAGAAAGGAAGTGCGTCTTCTTCTGAATTATCTCCAGTTACTGAGGGTCCAGAAGTCAAAGGGTCGGTTGCAGCAGGAGAAACAGTACCAACAGGAGGAACAGAATTGGCCTCAGCCGTAGTACGCACTACTCTCCACGCACGGATAGAATTATACCACCTTCCTTGGTACTCATGAGCATCTATATCAAAGGATACAGTCAACTCATCTCCCAATTTGATATTAAACTGCTGTATCTTGTCTTCCCCAAATACGCTAAAACAACATTTACGGGGATATGTATCATGAGTTTCAATGACAAAATCCTGGCTTTTCCAGGGCTGAGAAGTACGAGTGGAGACACCTTCACGCGGTTCTCCAACATAAATTATTTTACCTTGTATATCCATAATCGGGTTTGCTTATTATCCGCAAAGATAAACATTCTATCATAATTTTTTCATCATAACCGGAAAAATATTTTATGCTCTCTTCCCAATCATTTTCCTATCAAAGAATTCCACCAACATTTTCACTAAAAAATGAAGTCGACAAATGGTCATTCTCAGAAAAAACATTATCTTTGTGACATTAATAAGACTATATACAAAGGACCTATGAAATATATCGTAACCAGCACATTACTTTACAGCCGTCTTCAAACAGTTGACCGCGTTATAACCCAGAAGAACAGCACTCCTATCCTCAAATGTTTTCTATTTCGTTTCCAGGATGGTATTTTAGAAGTAACTGCCACCGACAATGACACTACACTGCAGTGCCATATTCCTCTGGTAGAAAGCGATTCCAATACGTCTTTTGCTGTACCCGCCAAGCAATTGCTTGACATTCTCAAGGAAATTCCAGAGCAGCCATTGACCATAGAATTCAATCCTACTACTCTCCAAATAGACATTATCTATCAGAGCGGACATTTCTGCCTTCAGACTGAGCAAGGAGATGTATTCCCGATGCTCAAGGAATATACAGAAGAAGGACATGAGATTACCATTCGTGCCAACCATCTCTCCCGCAGTTTTGGCTCTGCTATCATTGCCGCATCTGTTGACGAATCTCGCAAGGTAATGAGTGGACTCTTTATAGACATCACCCCACAAGACGTTTCTGTAGTAGCCAGCGATGGTCACAAACTGGTTTGCTTCAAGATTATCTGCGACACGAAGAACACTACCACCAATTTTGTTCTTCCCCGCAAACCAGCTACACTTCTGCGTTCTATCATTGATAAGCAACAGGGGGATGTCATCCTTCGCACCTTTGCTGACGGAAGTGCTGTGATTGAAGCTGAACCTTATACCATGACATGCCGTCTGCTCCAGGAAAAATATCCCAACTACAGAAATGTTATTCCACAAAGCAACAACAACATTGCTACCATTGATAAAGCATCTCTGCTGGGTTCTGTACGTCGTGTCCTAGTAGCCAGCGACAAGGCAACCTCCCTCATCAAGTTCACCTTCGAACCTGGTAAGGTTACTCTGATGACAGAGAATGTAAACTATGCTCAGAGCGCGGAGGAAAAACTAGTGTGCCAGTATGAAGGTATCCCCTTGCGTATTGGTTTCCGAGGAGACTATCTGCTGGATTTACTCAACAACATCCAAAGTTCAGACGTCATTCTGAAGTTGTCCGACCCTAGCAAGGCTGGACTGATATTGCCTTCCGAGCAGGAAGAAGGAACAGATGTCATCATGCTTCTGATGCCTCTGCTTATAGCCAACTAATCCCTATCACATGAAACTGAAGCTTACAAAACCCCTTGTTGTCTTCGACTTGGAGACAACAGGAATCAATATTACCCATGACCATATCATAGAAATAGGGTATATCAAAGTGGAGCCCAACGGTAATGAGGAAGCCAAGTGCATCCGCATCAATCCGGGTGTACATATTCCCGAAGAAAGTACAGCAGTACACGGCATTACAGATGAAGACGTCAAGGACTGCCCCACCTTCAAGGAGATTGCCCAGACCCTTGCCAACACTTTCCGCGGATGTGACTTTGCCGGCTTTAACTCCAACCACTTCGATATACCAATGCTTTCTGAGGAATTCCTTCGTGTCGGCATTGACTTCGACTTTAACAAAGCCCGTTTCATTGACGTACAGAATATCTTCCACAAAAAAGAGCAGCGTACCCTAGTGGCTGCCTATCGTTTCTATGTAAAGGATGAGGAATTCAATGCCCATGCAGCCCTGGATGATACAAGAGCCACCTATGAGGTATTGCAAGGTCAGTTGGATCGTTACCCCGACTTGGAAAACAATGTTGATTTCCTTTCCAAGTATTCCAGCAATTCCAGAAATGTAGACCTCGCAGGCCGTATGGTCTATAATGACAAGGATGAAATTGTATTCAATTTCGGGAAATATAAAGGACGTAGCGTAACAGAAGTTCTCAACCATGATCCAGGCTACTATGGCTGGATTATGAATAGCGACTTTGCCTTGAATACCAAACAGACTCTGACCAAAATCCGTCTCCAGCAATCCTCAAAAAACATTCAGTAATCATTCATCATGAACCGACTCTCGGGAAAACATATCGTATTGGGTATTTCTGGCAGTATCGCTGCATATAAGTCTTGCGAACTGATACGCCAGTTGGTCAAGCTAGGTGCCGAAGTCAAAGTAGTCATCACACCGTCGGGCAAGGAGTTCATTACGCCCTTGACCTTAGCTACCCTTTCCAGAAACCCAGTCATTAGCGAATTCTTTTCCCAAAGAGACGGAAGCTGGAACAGTCATGTAGATCTGGGCTTATGGGCAGATGCCATGATTATTGCTCCTGCCACTGCCTCTACTATCGGCAAGATGGTATCAGGTGTTGCCGACAACATGCTTATCACCACCTATTTGTCCATGAAAGCTCCTGTGTTTGTAGCCCCTGCCATGGATCTTGACATGTACGCCCATCCTTCCACCCAACGCAATCTTGACACACTCCGTCAGTGGGGCAACATCATCATTGAACCCCGAGAGGGTTTTCTGGCCAGTCAGTTGATAGGAAAAGGCAGAATGGAAGAACCTGTCAAGATTGTGCAGACTATAGCTAGAGAATTGTCTCGCACCACAAGCCCCCTCTCTGGAAAGAAAGTCTTGATTACCGCAGGACCTACTTATGAAAAAATTGACCCTGTAAGATTTATCGGCAACTATTCCAGCGGAAAGATGGGTTATGCTTTGGCTGAAGCCTGCGCACTGCAAGGAGCTTCCGTCACACTGGTGAGCGGTCCTGTCCATTTGGACATCAACGTCACAGGAGTAGAACGCATCAATGTAGAAAATGCCAAAGAAATGTATGAGGCTACCACCAAGAGATTTGCCGACACTGATATAGCCATTCTATGCGCCGCTGTAGCAGATTTTCGCCCAACGACCCTCTCTGACACAAAAATCAAGAGAGAAAAGGATCTTCTCCATCTCTCCCTGGAACCTACACAAGACATTGCTGCTTCTCTAGGAAAGATGAAGAAGGAAAACCAGCGTATCATAGGATTTGCATTGGAGACTGACGATGAAGAACACAATGCATTGGATAAACTCAAACGGAAGAATCTAGATCTCATTGTCCTCAACTCCCTAAAAAATGAAGGTGCCGGCTTCATGGTTGATACCAATCAAGTGACAATCCTTTCCTCTCATTCCCGAACCAGTTTCCCCTGCAAACCCAAGCAGGAAGTGGCTGAAGACATCATTGCCGCCTTATGCGATATACTCTGACATCCCTTGCATTCCTGTTACTATGGACTTTGTGTCCTATTCTGTGCCAGGCACAAGAACTAGATGCCGTCATAGAAATCAACAGCCAGAAGATTGAAGGAACCAACAAAAGCGTTTTTGAAACACTCAAAAAATCTCTGACGGAATTTGTCAATGACCGCAGATGGACAGAAATGACCTACAAACAGAAAGAGCGCATCAAATGTACTTTTACGATTATCGTCAACAAGTACACCGAAAGCAATGGTCTTTTTGAATGCGAATGTTATGTACAGAGTACACGTCCTGTTTTCAACGCAGCCTATACCACCAACATCCTACAATATCGTGACAAGGATTTCAACTTCAGATATCAAGAATTCGACCAACTGAACTATGACGATGAGCATATCAACAATACGTTGACGGCTCTCATGGCATTCTATTGTTATATGATTATCGGACTGGACATGGACGCCATGTCTCCTATGGGAGGTACAGAACTTCTACAGAAATGTGTAAAGATTGCCAATGATGCACAAAGCTTCGATGTATCAGGATGGAAGGCTTTCGATGACGCAGCCAACAGATTCGGAATTGCCAATGATTGGGCTCTGGAAGCATTGGCTCCCCTACGCACCTTGCAATATGAATACCATCGGAAAGGTCTTGACCAAATGGCGGAAAATGCTGATGAAGCCAGAAATACCATTACAGCATCCATCCTCAAAAATCTCCGTGATGCATGGGCCAACAAGCCCCTAGGCAAACTGCCGTTATTCTGGACAGAAACCAAACGCGACGAAATCGTCGGCATCTACAAAGGGAAAGGAGGAAGCGAAGAAAAACAGGAACTCTATAAACTTCTCAATGATATCAATGCTTCCCAGAACAACTATTGGAAGGAAATCAAGAACTGATACACTATGCTGAAACATCTTTACATAAAAAATTATGCCTTGATAGAAAGTCTGGATATTGATTTCCATACTGGTTTCACCGCTATCACAGGTGAGACAGGTGCAGGCAAGAGTATCATACTTGGAGCTTTAGGATTGTTGCTAGGAGAAAGAGCTGACAGCAAGTCTATCAAGGCTGGTGCCAAGAAATGCATTGTGGAAGCCGTTTTCGACATATCATCCCTTGAACTGGATGCATTTTTCTCAGAACATGATATTGATGCCGATACTGATGAATGTATCGTAAGGAGAGAAGTATCGGATACAGGAAAAAGCCGTTGCTTTGTCAATGACATGCCTGTACCAGTGACGGTCATCAAAAGTCTCGGAAATAGTCTCGTAGATATCCATTCGCAACATCAGAATCTGCTACTCAACAATAAGGCCTATCAACTTCAGATAGTCGACACCATAGGGCAACACATGGATCAGGTCATCCTTTACAAAAAAGCCTATGCAAGCTTCCTGGAGGCCGACAGACAATGTTCCCTGCTGGAACAAAACCTTGTTGCACTATGCGAAGAACAGGAAAGCCGCCAGTTTTGCCTCAAGGAGATAGAACAAGCCCGTATGTATGAGGGGGAACAAGCAGAACTGGAAGAAGAGGCTACTATTCTGGATAATGCCGGAGTTATCAAGGAAGCCTTGTATCAGGCGGAATGTCTGCTCACGGGTGAGAACAGCGGAATCATTTCCTCACTCAATGACTGCCAGCGGAGACTGAATGCGGTAAATGATGTATTCTCCGCTATTCGTCCTCTGACAGAGCGTATCGATAGTTGCTCCATCGAATTGGACGATATACGCAATGAAATATCCAGCCTTCTGTATCGTATTCAGTTTGATCCGGAACGACAGAATTTTGTCAATGAGCGTTTGGACCTTATCAATTCTTTAGAAAGCAAATACCACCAGACAGATATCAAGGGATTGCTGAAACTGGCAGAAGACATGCGTTCCCGACTGGAAGAAACCAGCGATAGCGAAGAAGAACTGGAGAAATGGAGACAGAAAAGGGAAGAAGCCCATCACCAAGCTTGGGATATTGCCCGACAACTGTCCGCATCACGATGCAAGGCCATCCCCCAAGTGGAAGCATCAGTAAGTGAACGCCTAATGGCCTTAGGCATGCCACATGTCCGCATCTGCATTGACCATAAGGAAACAGAAACCTTGTCACCCACAGGTATTGATAATATCACCCTTCTTTTCAGTGCTAACAAAGAAATGCCTCTTCGGGAAATAGCTTCCATCGCTTCTGGAGGCGAAATGGCAAGAGTCATGCTTTCCTTGAAAGCCATATTAGCAACATCTTGCACATTATCCACACTGATATTTGACGAGATTGACACCGGAGTATCAGGCAGGACAGCAGAACAGATGGCCCTTACCATGAAAGATATAAGCCGTCATGGCACACAAGTAATCAGCATCACCCATCTACCCCAGATTGCAGCCCAAGGTGACTATCATTACCTTGTCTATAAAGAAGAAACAGCTGACTCCACAGTTTCCCATATCAAAAAACTTACAAAAACAGAACGAATACAGGAGATTGCGCACATGCTAAGCGGTGTCACCATTACTGAAGCCGCTTTACTCAATGCGCAAGCCCTGCTTGACCATAACTTGAAACCATGAAACGTCCCATTATTGTATTGATTAGTTTGTTGGCTTTTGCTTTGACCGTCCAAGGAGCCAAAATGCCAAAAAATGCCACAAAAGCCCTATTACGCATCACCACATTTACCTCTGACGGCAAGCCCCTCAAGGAAGGCTACGGATTCTTCATCACCTCCGAAGGAGAAGCTCTCTCTACTTTCGACTTGTTCAAGGGAGCATACAAAGCAGAACTTACCGATGAGAAAGGAAAGAAATGGACAGCCACACGTATATGCGGTGCCAATAGTCTGTACAATATAGTCAGATTCCAAACCAATTGTACCAAAGCCGTTGCCCTTCCTATTGCAACAGAAAAAATGGAACAGGGTCATACCGGTTGGGTAATATGTCCTAACAGCAAGACACCTCTGGACTGTGGAATAACATCGTTTTCCCTCATAGACAGTATGCGTTATTATACCCTATCCAACCAGGCATGCAATCAGTTGGCGGGCTGTCCCTTGGTGAATACACAGGGCATGGCAACTGCTTTGATACAGGCTGGCGTTGGCAAAGACAGCACAACCGCATTTGCTTTAGACATCGCATTTGCCTCATTGCTACACACTTCAGGCATGTCAGCAGCAGAAACTGCACTCAACAGCATCTACATACCCAAAGCCCTTCCTAACGATTTGGCACAGGCACGCACCTATATATTCCTCGCCACACAGAACCTGCAGGATAGCATTATTTATGAAACAGCATTAGCTGACTTCATGCAGACTTATCCCGAAGAAAGTGCAGGATATATACAAGCCATGACTTACTGGGCTTCCAAAGGTAGATTTGAAAAAGCAGAGGAGTATTATACCCAAAGTCTGGATGCCGTCAAAGAGAAAGCGGACATACACTACGAAATGAGCAAACTCATTTATAGACTCAACATGCTGAAGAACTATTCGGTTTACAAAGACTGGAATTTGGAAAGAGCCCTTCAAGAAGCCTCTGACGCCTATACCTGTCATGCTCTCCCCTTGTTTCTTATGCAGAAAGCCGATTGTGAGTTTGCCTTAAGAAAATATGCTGACGCCTTTACCACCTATCAGGCAGTCAATGCCAGCGATGTTTCTTCTCCCAAGACCTTTGCAGCCGCTGCCATATCCGCTGAAATGGCTGGTATGGACTCACTGACTATCCTCTCTATGCTAGACAGTGCGATAGTCCGTTGCGGTGCAACTCCTAATGCAACCACATCCATCTATCTATTGCAACGGGCGGCCCATCTTGACAAATACGGCCGTTACAAAGAAGCTGCCCGAGACTACCAACAAGTTGAAGACATCAGAGGGACATCCCACTTAAATGACAATTTCTTCTACATGAAATCATTATGCGACACACGAGCACGCTTGTATGCTAGGGCACTAAATGATATTGACAAGGCACTTTCCATACGCCCTAACGATTATGGGTATATGGTAGAAAAGGCCTTGGCAGAATGGCGCATGGGCAACTACGACGAAGCCATTTATGCTGCACAAAAAGCACTGAAAATCAATCCCCAAGGAGCTGATGCCTACAAAGCCTGGGGACTTGCTTGCGGAGAACAAGGCAAAAAAGAAGAGGCTTTGAAACACCTGGCTAAAGCCAAAGAATTAGGTGACCCTCAAGCACAAGCTCTGATGGACAGTTTGCAAGGAAAATAATATATGGGCTAATTTTATAAACCCCATACTATTGTCTCTTCTAGCTTTATCTAGGGACCATCGGGATATATCGAAAATATCCTCAAAGGTTGACTGATA
Organism: Prevotellaceae bacterium; assembly: GCA_022763905.1. Taxonomy (GTDB): domain Bacteria; phylum Bacteroidota; class Bacteroidia; order Bacteroidales; family Bacteroidaceae; genus UBA6382. The sequence goes on from JALERS010000082.1 coordinate 8,267, forward strand.
ATGCGTTGAATATTTCTTATTATTGCTGTCCGCTATATTTTTTGAACAGTTGTAAAAATTGGGGCTCAGTAGAAAATCATGGGGATTGTCTTGAATGACTCTGTCCATACATTGTAGCAATTGGGGTCTATCGGAAAGCCCCCTTCCCTTGGCATAGATGGCTCAAAGAACTACAGAAACCCTCATAAAGGTATTGACTCTCATCGGAATAAGAAACTTCTTTTCGAAATCCTCCAAACTCTATAGTGTTGCTCCAGATGAATCCTCAGAGACAGGGAAGGCAACAGAGAGAAACTTCACGAAACCCAAGTGGAAAAACTATGATTCTACTATGTTTTTGTCCCGAATTGTTACCTCCCGATACATAGCAGTTAATTGATATCTGAGAGTATATTGACTGCTTCCTCTTAGCATCGTCGATTCTTTTAAAAAGCATCGTCGATTCTTTTGCTGAGCACCGACGATTCTTTTGCCGAGCACCATGAATACTTGGGCCAGTCAATCAACTTCATTTCCCAAAGGATTCATTTTCAGCTTCCTCCGGACTCTTTTTCTCTTCATCAACTGAAATTGTAGACAGCTAGGAAGAAGTCATACTGAATCAACAGACACAAGCCACAAGACCCTCCTGTCTTTTTGTTTGACAAAACGGTCATGCCAAAGATACCGAACCCCAGTTTTTTGGCGGGCCGTACTAGGATATGTGCTTGCGCTATTGAAGAACAAGCATCAATGAGACGTAGTCTCTCCCTTGACTGGTACCCTGCAAGAAAGGAAACGATAGCGGGATTAACCCAACTTCTGCCCCACTAAAATTCTACTGATCCATATCTATCTTTCAGGTATCCCAACAAAATTAGTCAACTACAAATGTGCCTGCTAGCATAACCAGCAGGCACATAAGAAAATTTATTCTAAAAGAAAATCAAATCAGAGACTCCAATCTTCCTTGGTCTTTCTTACATAACTTTGATAACGCTTCTTGGCAGCTGCCTGTGTGGCATCATACAATTCCTGCGCCTCTTCGGGGAATGCTTTCTTAAGGGAAAGGAAGCGAACTTCACCATTGAGATAATCCTGGAATTTGTCCCACTGAGGTTCTTTGGAGTCAAGAGAGAACGGATTCTTCCCTTCTTCAGCCAAAGTAGGATTGTAACGCCACAGATGCCAGTAACCGCATTCTACAGCCTTACCTTCCTCTGCCTGACTCTTACCCATGCCTCCCTTGGCTTTCAGACCATGATTGATACAAGGTGCATAAGCAATTACTAATGAAGGTCCGGGATAAGCTTCAGCCTCTTTAATAGCTTTCAGACATTGTGCTTGATCAGCTCCCATGGCTACCTGAGCTACATAAACATATCCATAGGTGGCTTGCATTAGACCAAGGTCTTTCTTGGTAACACGCTTACCACTGGCAGCAAACTGTGCAATAGCACCGATAGGAGTTGCTTTAGAAGCCTGTCCGCCAGTATTGGAATACACTTCTGTATCAAGTACCAGGATGTTGACATCTTCTCCGGAAGCCAATACATGGTCAAGACCTCCATAACCTATATCGTAGGAAGCACCATCACCACCAATTATCCACTGACTGCGTTTGGGCAGATAGTGAGACAATTCACTCAACTGCTTGCAGGTTCCACAGCCTTTGGCGGCTCCTGCCTCAATCATCGGAATGAGTTTGTCAGCTGCCTGACGGCTAGCTTGAGCATTGTTCTGATTGTCCTTCCATTCTTGTGCAGCTGCCTTGAATTCTGCTGGAACATGGTCATCAGCCAAAGCCTTGTCAAGCAGGGCATTGATGCGCTTGCGCATCTTCTTATTGGCCAGAACCATACCCAGACCAAATTCGCAGAAGTCTTCGAATAGAGAGTTAGCCCAGGCAGGACCTTGTCCTTTGGCATTTACTGTATAAGGAGTCGACGGAATGGAACCAGAATAAATAGAAGAACATCCTGTAGCATTGGCTACCATCTGATGGTCACCAAATAACTGGCTGACAAGTTTTACATAAGGTGTTTCACCACAACCAGCACATGCTCCACTGAACTCAAAGAGAGGCGTAGCAAACTGGCTAACACGAGGATTGGCTGTAACATCGATAAGATGTTGCTTAGAAGTAACCTCCTTGACACAATAGTTCCAATTGGAATCTTCTTCCTTCTGGCTTTCTAAGCTAACCATTTCCAGTGCTTTGACAGTTTCTCCATTGACTTTCTTGCCAAGACATACGTCTACACAGTTACCGCAACCAAGGCAATCCAGAACGTCTACCTGAATTCGGAATTGCAAACCCTTAAGAGCTGCAGGAGCCTTGATTTCGATAGTATCAGCAGCAAAGCCTGCCTTTTCCTTCTCATCCATTACAAATGGACGGATAGCTGCATGAGGACATACAAATGCACACTTGTTGCACTGTACACAATTTTCAGCATTCCATACAGGAACAAACGCAGACACACCACGCTTCTCATAAGCTGCAGTACCCTGTAGCCATGTACCATCCTCAATACCCTTATAGGCACTAACGGGAAGGAGATCACCATTCTGGGCGTTGATAGGACGTACTATGTTGGTAATAAACTCGGGTTCGTCACGCTTTATCAGTTCGTCATCAGGCAACTTTGCCCATGCGGGATCTACAGCAAGTGTTTTATATTCATTACCACGGTCAACTGCCTGATAATTCTTGTCTACCACATCCTGCCCCTTCTTACTATAGGATTTGACGATGAATTTCTTCATCTGCTCTACTGCAAGGTCTACGGGGATTACATTGGTAATACGGAAGAACGCACTCTGGAGAATGGTATTGGTACGATTACCTAATCCTATCTCCTGAGCAATCTTAGTGGCATTGATATAATAAACAGTAACATTATGCTCTGCAAGATACTTCTTCACATTGTTGGGCAGATTCTCCACAAGTTCTTCACCCTCCCAGATGGTATTAAGAAGGAAGGTGCCATTGTCCTGTAAGCCGCGAAGAACATCATACATCTTCAAATAGGCCTGTACATGGCAAGCTACGAAATTGGGGGTCTTAATCTGATAAGTGGAACGGATAGGACTGTCGCCGAAACGAAGATGTGAGCAGGTAAATCCTCCACTCTTCTTAGAATCGTAAGAGAAGTAGGCCTGGCAATATTTGTCTGTATTGTCTCCGATAATCTTCACAGAATTTTTGTTAGCACCTACGGTACCATCTGCACCCAAGCCGAAGAACTTTGCCTCAAAGATTCCTTTACCTCCAAGAGCCATCTCCTTCTCCAAAGGAAGTGAAGTAAAGGTGATATCGTCAACAATACCTAGGGTAAAGTGATCCTTGGGCATAGGCAACTTGAGATTATCAAATACGGAGATAATCATGGTAGGAGTAGTGTCACTGGAACCGAGACCATAACGACCACCGATAATCAGCGGTGCCTGTTCTGTACCATAGAAAGCTTCTTTGACATCAAGATATAAAGGATCGGCAGAAGCACCGGGTTCCTTGGTTCTGTCAAGCACAGCAATACGCTTAACTGTCTTGGGTACAGCAGCCAAAAGATGCTTCACAGAGAAAGGACGGTACAGATGGACACTAACCATACCTACCTTCTCACCTTTTTCTACCAAATAGTCAATAGCTTCGCGGGCAGCTTCGGTAGCTGAACCCATCAGGATAATGATATTCTCAGCATCAGAAGCTCCATAGTAAGAGAACAATTTGTATTCTCTACCGCAAATTCTGGAAACTTCCTCCATGTACTTTTCTACAATGCCAGGAATTGCCTCATAATAAGGATTACAACTTTCACGATGGGCAAAGAAGGTTTCGGGATTTTCTGCCATACCTCTTGCCAAAGGATGTTCAGGAGTAAGTGCACGGGAACGGAACTCTTCCAAAGCCTTGACATCAAGCAAAGGACGCAGGTCTTCTTGGTCCATCACTTCAATCTTCTGATACTCGTGAGAGGTACGGAAACCGTCAAAGAAATTAATAAACGGCACACGTCCTTCAATAGTAGCAAGATGAGCAACGGCACTCAAGTCCATTACTTCTTGTACACTCCCTTCGCAAAGCATGGCAAAACCAGTCTGACGGCATGCCATCACATCGCCATGATCACCGAAGATACAGAGAGAATGAGAAGCTACTGTACGAGCGCTGACATGGAATACACAAGGTAGGAGTTCACCAGCAATCTTGTACATATTGGGTATCATCAGCAGCAATCCCTGAGATGCAGTGAATGTAGTGGTGAGGGCACCAGCCTGCAATGAGCCATGAACTGCACCTGCAGCTCCTCCTTCACTTTGCATCTCCTGTACGGAAACCGTATCGCCGAAGAGATTTTTCCTTCCTTTAGAAGCCCAGTCATCTACATGCTCTGCCATCGGAGATGACGGAGTAATAGGATAGATAGCTGCAACTTCAGAAAACATGTACGCAATGTGGGCGGCAGCTTCATTACCGTCACATGTCATGAATTTTTTGTTATTAGCCATTTTGTATTATGTATTGAAAATTGTACAATTATTTCCCTTGAGTGAGCCCTAATGGCATTGACTTCAGAGAAAAATCTGACAAATACTTCACATCAGTCAATTCACATCTATCACCCTTTCTTTCAGAAAAGGAATCCGAACATCCAAATAGGGATGTCATTATTGCGTGCCACCTCAGTGTTATACCTCACATAGGTGAGATCAGAATCCTTGCGCCTCTTCTCGTTCTTGTTACAAATACAGATTTTCTTCTCCTTGTCAAGAATGAAGATACCAGGTTTCTTGCATGCTTCTATTGTATGATGACGCCAAATACTGTTGGTAAAGAAAGTTTCCATCACTTCCTGTTCTGAAGGAGCTTCATTAAGAACACCAAACAGCAGATTAGTATTGTGCATCAAGATACGGGATGGTTTCTTAGGTACTGTGCTACCAGCTTTATAAATCTGATGAATCAGACGAGCCTCTTCCAGATTGTTCATATAATTCATTACTGTAGCACGAGATGTATTGATAGCTTGGGCAAGATTGCTCACATTGGGCGAGACATTCTGATTGACAGCCAACAGGTAAAGTAGTTGCTTGAGTCGTGTCAGATACTTCACATCAATCTGCTTGATGAAAAGAATATCCACTTCCAACATAGCATTGAGATTCTTGAGCAATTGCTCAGTGAAGTTTCTACTGTCTTTATAAATTGGGTAATATCCATGATGCAGGTAATTCTGCAAAAAATTCCAGGGTCTTACTTTCATCAGGATACTCTTCTGAACTTGTTCTGTATTATAAAGTATGTCTTCCATAGAAACACGAGGCAAGTTCTCACGTATCTGCTGATTGATATATTCCCTCAATGAGAATCCATGCAGATAGTAGCATTTGCTAATCTGATTGATTTCATGCTGTTCAGAATTAGGGCGCTCAACAGTAGTCGTAGAATAAATAATCTGCAATTGTGGGAATTTATGATAGCACTCACATATCATGTCGCACCATCCTTCCTGCTTGTAAATCTGGTCAATAACAAGAACCTTGCCGCCTCGTTTGACGAATTCTTCAGCAAATTTCACCAAGCTGCATCCCTGAAAATAAAAACTAGACATGTTGATGTAAAGACATCTCTGAAACTGGGGATTGAAGTTCAACTTGATGTACTGCAACAAAAAAGTAGTTTTACCCACACCACGCGGTCCTTTGATTCCAATAAGCCTGTGACTCCAGTCGATTTCATTCATCAAAGCTCGGGTAACACTAGCGTCGGTATGCTCAATTAAATAAGCATGTCTGTGAAAGAAATTCTCCATATGGTAAGATTGAGTCACAAAGATACTGAATTTCCGTTATTGGTAATATAAAAAAATGCAAAAACGAACAATTCTACTGCTCCTGCTTACAGATTTTTTCACAGATAAAGTCCAAGGCTTTATGTATGATTGGTCAAAGGAAAAACATCTACCACCTGAATCCCCTTCTCCGTAAGAAGAAAACGGACATCATACTCCATAAAAGGCATACCATAACAACGTCCCTCTTCACTCTGATAACGCGGACAGGGATTCAAGGCTAGTGTCTCCTTCAGCATATCACAGGCTTCTGGCGAAAACTTCTCACAAACGGAAGGAGGAATATATACGGGCAAAGTCCGCTTGTCTACACTGTCGGCAAAACCATTGCGGACCTCGGGATGACTATCAGTATAGGGCAAATAGGGCTTGATATCCAAAATGGGAGTATTGTCCATAATGTCGGCACCTTCCACATGAATGACAGGTCCTGAAGGGGACGACCATTCGACATAATGGATACGCACCGAAGAGAGACCGATGGGATTGGGACGGAAAGGAGACCTACTGGCAAAAACACCTACCTTCTGATTGCCACCCAGCATAGGTGGACGCACCAACGGACTCTTCGAAGGATGCGAATTGGCCGAAAACAACCACAACAGCCACAGATAGTCAAAGTCTTCAATACCTCTGAGAGCATCCGCATTCCTCCATTCAGGCACAAAGACAATCTTTCCTTGTATCCTGGGAATCAGTCCACTCTGCCTGGGTATCCCGAATTTGGAGGGAAAAGGAGAACGGAAATAGGCTATCGGGCGCATAGAGATATCACCAACTTGCATACAGATGCGCAAAACAAAAGAAAAACAGAACTATTCAGCCTTGAATCTTTCAGACTGCTGACGTATCAGTTCCACATCATTGAAATAATCAATCCGCATGGCATGACGCACTTCTTCCATTGTAGCCATCGCTACCTCGCGCGCTTCTGCAGTTCCTTTCTTGAGAATATTATAAATTTCAGGGATATCTTTCTCTAATTCTTTGCGACGCAATCTCATCGGCTGAAGCATCTTGTTGAGTACAGAGTTAAGAAATTTCTTACATTTCATGTCACCCAATCCGCCTCTAGTGTAATGGTCTTTTACTTCCTGCAGATTGGCATAGTCAGGCCAGAACTCAGCAAAATCTTCATCACAGCTGAATGCATCCAAATAGGTAAACACCGTATTGCCCTCTACATGCCCTGGATCATTGACAGACAGATGTTGGGGATCAGTATACATCTGTCTAACTTTCTGCCATACTTCATCTGCCGAATCACTAAGATAGATACAATTGCCCAGGCTCTTGCTCATTTTGGCTTTTCCGTCAGTTCCGGGCAGACGCATAGCCGCCTTATTCTCAGGAAGCATAATATTGGGTTCTACCAGTACTTCACCATAGACAGAATTGAATTTCCGCACCAATTCCCTAGTCTGTTCCAACATAGGTTCCTGATCTTCACCTACTGGTACGATTGTACTTTTAAACAGGGTGATATCAGCCGCCTGACTTACCGGATAACAGAAGAATCCTACGGGAATATTGGCTTCAAAATTTCTCATCTTGATTTCCGTCTTTACGGTAGGATTGCGCTGCAGACGACTCACTGTGACAAGATTCATCAGATAAGTAGTAAGCTCACATAGTTCAGGAATCTGACTTTGAATAAAAAGTGTACATTTTTGAGGATCCAATCCTGCTGCCAGATAGTCCAAGGCCACTTCAATGATATTCTGTCGTATTTTTTCAGGATTCTCCGCATTGTCGGTCAAGGCCTGCACATCGGCCATAAATACAAACATTCTGTCATAACCGCCTGCCTCTTGCAATTGTACTCTGCGACGAAGCGAACCAACATAATGTCCCAGATGCAATTTCCCCGTCGGGCGATCACCTGTAAGTATTGTTTTTGTCATATCCGTTTTATTAATTTTTATATTTTTATTTGTATCAACTATTGATTCCCGTTTTCTTCTTTCTGCGTACGCACACTGTCTATCCATCTATACACCACATAAGATATACATATCAGCATCAAGAAAATAATTGATACCCATACAATCTGCCTGACTCCGTCAGTCATGGACTCTGTAAACAGAATCATTGTCAGCAAAACTGCAATCATAAGCAAGGTCGAACAGAAGCAGGTAATGGCTGTAAAGGAATAAGACTTCACAGCTTTCCGCATATGGGCATCGGGCTCATGGTCAGCCTTTTCATCTCTAATATTGTCCAAGGCAAGAAAGCCTGCTGCCACTTTCTTTTTACGGTATTCGATAATTTCAATGATAGTCATGATACACACAGGAATGAGCAATCCTATGGCCGCATCAAGAAGTTGGGGACTGACAAGTCCTGCCAATGGGAATTTCAAGGCAAATCCTAGTGCATAGGTAATACACATAGCAATAATGACATGCTTTCCCGTAACTGATTTAGAGAACAGTCCCCATACCGATGGTATATACAGCGGACATATTACCAAAGTAAGAATAGTGACCACCACCTTCTCTGCACCTCCAATAAATGGTATCAATAACGCCAATGCTATGATGACCAGACCAAATCCCAGCGTGAAGAGACGACCCACACGGATTCGCTGTTTCTCTGAACTATCCTTGTGACTGCGTCCCCAAATTTCATACGTAAACACATTGGCATACACATTAAGCGTACCCGACACAATACTCAGAGTAGCTGACAGCATGGCTGCCAACATTACGCCCAACATACCTTTCATGAGCACTTCTTGGCTGATAAGTATATATGCTTGTTCAGGATTGGCTTCAGGATTGATAACACGGTACACCATAGCAGGAATATACCATATCAATGGTGTAATGAGATACAGAACACCGACAAGATAATTGCTTTTTCTGGCATCCTTGGCGGTAGGAACACTGATATATCGCTGCACATAAGGCCAATCTCCTCCTATCATGAAGAAATTGAGAAAGAACCACAATATCATCCATTCCCACGAATACTCTGCCGAGACTGGCGAAAAGAAGCCGTCGGGCAATGAAGCACAATGGATGAAATTGTCAATACCACCAATGGCATGAAAAGAGAGGGGAATCATGAATATAACAACAACGATAAGCACACCAAATTGTATGCAGTCAGTCATCAATACTGCAGGAAAACCTCCTGCTATAGTATAAAAGAGGCATATGGCACCCAGTATAAGAATTCCCCACCATACGGAAAGATGACCATCAGCACCCGCCAGAAAAGACCAATAACTGTCGTCGGGTATCGGCATCAGCGTCTTGGTAACGATGGCAATGGCATACAAGGCAACAGCCGTATGAACCGAACGTCCCACAATGCCTGCAATAGTATAGAAGTCAACTGTCTTTTTCCCAAAACGGATGGTCAAAAACTCTCCTGGAGAACTGAGTTTCAAGGAACGCCATTTGCCTGACAGCCATCTACCCGCCACAATACTGGCCAAACCCAGCATATTGCCAACAATTACTGCCACCAGACCTGAACGATAAGCAACACCTCCCCACACGACAAAAGTACTTGCAGAAAAGATGGTCATATACGTAGATATACCAGAAAGCCACCATGAGGAATTCCTTCCAGCAATGAACATATCCTGTGAACTTGTGATGCGCCTGGACATCAGCCAACTGATGAAAATCAATCCAAAAAAATAAAGTAGAATGACAATATAATCAATCGAAGCCATAGCAACTGAATATATATTAAATGAATAATATTTATCACACTATTACAAGGTAGCTCCCCAGGACTTGAGTACGGTAACAAGCTGAGGTACATCTACCTGACGCACATCACTATTCCCAAAGGCACTTTGAGCAGCTGCAGCTCCCGCAGCCTGCCCTATTCCCATACAACTAGCTTGTACACGCAAAGAGGCAAAGGCTTCACGCTCAGCAGAAAGACAACGTCCGGCTACAAGCAAGTTGGGAATCTCTTCTGTAATGAGGGAACGGTAAGGTACATAGGCGGCCTGCTTCAAGAAGGTACATCCCTGTGAGGCTCCGGCTGAAGAATGAATATCAATGGGATGAGCTCCTCTTGACACACTGTCTTCATAATGGAATCCACTGAGGTATTCTTCTGCCGTGATGATATGGCAACCCTTAACGTGACGGGTTTCACGTACTCCTGCATGAACGGCTACCGCAGATATGTAACTGTTACGAAATTCCGGGAAAATCTTCTTCAATATGTCTGCCATCTTATAGGCATCCTCTCGCAATTGGCATTCCGCACGGGTGAAATCTCGATTGTCACATGCATCTGTAGCAACACGGGTCATATTGACAGCTATACAGCCATCATGAAGAGTTGTACAGAACCATGGTCCGCCAAAAGTTGGTATACCCAGAGTGTCTGCCATTTCTTGCAATTTTTCCCGCATGGGTGTACATTGACAGTTGACACCTTGAAGATTATGATGCATATATCGGCTGACCATCGGAGAATTGGTATCTACCCCTGCCAGAATAAAATAGGAAGAAGCAGGCTGAAGGGGAACATTGCCATAATCCAGCATAGGTGCACCCGCCATATATGCCAAGTCACCATCACCAGTGGCATCAATGAAGACCTTGGCCGCCAAGGCTTGGGTTCCACTCTTATTCTCTATATGAATATGGGTAATGACATTGTCCTGAACAGTACAGCCTGACAGGTAGGAATGTAAATACAATTCTACACCTGCCTCAAGCACCATACGTTGACAACACAATTTATACACCTCAGGGTCGAATGCTACATTGCCCAAAGGTTTTTCTATATAACCACCTCCCATATCCTGCAGGCGATTCACAAATTCCCAAGGAATACCACCGACAACCAACTCATCATTGTAGACAAATACGCTGAGAGGGGCTACATAACTAGATGTAGCCATGCCGCCTAGAAAACCATATTGTTCTACCAATGCGGTACGTGCACCACTTCTGGCTGCTGCTATTGCCGCAATAAAGCCTGCTGGGCCTCCACCACATACTACTACATCGTAATGATCAGCCACAACAACTTCTTTCTTGAGTTGAATCGTTTCTTTATTCATAAATCAACTATTAATTCCATTAATCATATTCCAAGAATCTGTCACCTCCTTTTTCGCAGGTGCAAATATACAATATTTTTTAAAAGGAAGCAGAAAAACACCCTTGTGCTTATACATCAGCAATGAGAAGAGACATCTACAACAAAATCTGTGAGACAGCAAGGAAACAGCCATTAAAGGAAGCTTTAGGGACGTATTTGTCCCTGTCCCTTAATCATCCACTTGTATGTGGTCATTTCCTCTAATGCCATAGGTCCACGAGGACCTAGTTTTTGGGTACTAATGCCTATTTCTGCTCCCATACCAAACTGAGCACCATCTGTAAAGCTAGTAGGTGCATTGACATATACGCAGGAAGCATCCACTTTCTTTTGGAATTCCTCGGCGCGTGCATCGTCATCGGTAATAATGCTTTCGCTGTGTCCTGATCCATATTGCCGTATATGTTCTACCGCCTCCTGCATACTGTCCACAGTTCTAATGGTCATAGCATAATCCATGTATTCTGTACCGAAAGAGTCATCTGTAGCTTGGAAAAGAAGGCTTGTCGGGTAATGTCCCTGGAGGGCTTCCTTTGCACGGGTATCAGCATAGAGAGCAACATGACTCTTCTCTAACAACGCACACAATTCAGGCAAGTCTGCAAGACGTGAAGCATGGACAATCAGACAATCCAGTGCATTACACACACTGACCCTGCGGGTCTTGGCATTATTGATAACAATAGCTCCCAAAGAGAGATTGCCATATCTGTCAAAATAAGTATGTACAACTCCCGCTCCTGTCTCGATAACTGGTATACGGGCATTGTCACGCACAAATTCTATCAACCGCTTGCCTCCACGGGGAATACATATATCAATGAACCCGCGTGCTTTCAGCATCTCTGCTGTAGCTTCATGGGTAGCAGGAAGTAACATGCTAATATCTGGATTGATATGGTGAGCATTCAGGACACTCTTGATAATATCCATGGCAGCTTTATTGGAATTGTCAGCATCCTTGCCTCCTTTCAATACACTAGCATTGCCGCTCTTCAGACACAAAGAGAACACATCGAAAGTAACATTAGGACGTGCTTCGTATATCACACCTATTACGCCAAACGGCACACTCACCTTCTTCAGGTCCAATCCATTATCAAGTACTCTATGGCACATCACACGCCCTAAAGGTGAAGGTAGTCTGCTCACATTCCTCATATCTGAGGCTATGCCTTCAAGCCGCTGAGGCGTCAATTGCAGACGGTCATATAACGGATTGGATTTTTCCATCCGATCCAAATCCAACTGATTGGCCTTTAGTAATTCGTCAGCATAGCCTATAATAGCATCTGCCACATCGTTGAGTATACTGTTCTTGGTTTCGTCGTCTAGTAGGGCAAGTTCATAACTCGCCGTCTTGACTTTTCGGAATATTTCTTCTAACATAATACTTTCAAGGGATATATGTTTATCAGTTTTCCAAAGAGAGATAATTATAATGTACAAGAGGCTTCACGTTATGCTCACCTAAAAGAGGCAATGCCTCCTTAGAGGAATAGTCAGAACGCCCAATGGCTATCTTACGACCTGACTCATCCGCTATTGTAACCAAATCTCCTTTTTCAAAATCGCCCTGTAAGGATACTACTCCGACCAGTAATACACTGGCGGGAACCTTCCCTGTCAAAGCCTTGGCTGCATCTTTGTTAACCACAACTACTCCCTTGGAGAAACTAGAACTATGGGCAATCCACTTTTTGACAGAGGATACTTTGCCCTGACTAGCAACAAAGGTGGTATGTACTGTCTGAGCAGGATTCTTGATGAGTTGGATTAGTATATCATTACGCTTGCCATTGGCGATAATCACTTCTATGCCTTCTTCCGCAATCTGGCTGGCAATATGGCATTTGGTCAGCATACCTCCTCGTCCGAAACTACTCTTTTCCTGTCGGATATACTGTTGGATGTTCTGACCAGGCTCAACTCTACCGATTACCTCACCTGATGAAGGTTGTCCGCTATAGATACCATCCACATTACTGAGGATAATCAGGGTAGAAGCCTGAACCATAGAGGCTATCAAACCCGACAGTTCATCGTTGTCAGTAAACATCAGTTCGGTAACACTGACAGTATCATTCTCATTGACAATGGGAAGAACACCACTTTGCAACATCACCTCCATACATGCCCGCTGATTGAGGTATTCGCGTCGGGTAGAAAAACTTTCTTTCATGGTAAGCACCTGTCCAATATGGATTCTATGCTCGCGGAACAGGTCATAATATAGACTGATAAGCTTCGCTTGGCCTATAGCGGAATACAACTGGCGTTGCTCCACCTTGTCCAGATTCTTACCTGCTTTCATAAGTCCACGACCTCCAGCCATGGCTCCGCTAGAAACCAATATCACATCCAAACCATTCTGACGAAGCCATGCTATTTGATCTACTAGTGACGACATGCGGGTGATGTCCAATTTACCATCAGAACGGGTCAGCACATTGCTTCCCACCTTGATTACAATACGTTTCCTTTCCTGTACGAATGATTTCATACGTCTTTATAAGATGATTCGTCCTGCTGCCGAATTTCCACACGACGGATTTTTCCACTGATGGTCTTAGGCAGTTCTTCTACAAATTCTACAATTCTAGGATATTTATATGGTGCTGTCTCTTTCTTGACATGCTCCTGAAGTTCCTTAACCAATCCATCCCCCGCCTTGTCCTTCCATTCCTGTTTGAGTACTATAGTAGCCTTCACTACATATCCTCTAAAAGGATCGGGCACACCTGTTACAGCACACTCCACTACAGAAGGATGGGTCATCAAAGCACTCTCCACTTCAAAAGGTCCGATACGATAACCGCTACTTTTGATAACATCGTCGGTACGCCCTACAAACCAATAATAGCCATCTTCATCTCTCCATGCCAAATCACCCGTATGATAGACACCATCATGCCAGACTTGACGGGTAAGTGCATCATCACCATAATAGCCTTTGAAAAGACCCATAGGGATGACGTTATCAGTACGGACTATGATTTCACCTTGTTCACCATTCTGACAGGAGGTGCCATCTGGTTTGATAAGATCAATATCATATTGCGGATTAGGCAACCCCATACTGCCAGGTTTGGGTGTTACCCATGGCATAGTACCGAGGGTCATCGTAGTTTCTGTCTGTCCAAAGCCTTCATATAGGGACAAACCTGTCGCTGCCTTGAACTTATCAAAAACAGATGCATTAAGCGCTTCTCCTGCTGTAGTACAATGCTCCAAAGAGGAAAGATCATAACGGCTCATATCTTCATGCACCATAAACCTGTACACGGTAGGAGGAGCACAGAAAGAAGTAATACGATATCGTTCGATGGCCTCCATCATTCTACAGGCATCAAAGCGTTCCTGGTCATAGACAAATACAGCTGCTCCAGCAATCCATTGTCCATACAATTTACCCCAAGCAGCTTTTCCCCATCCCGTATCAGCAACCGTAAGATGAATACTGCCAGGATGAAGATGATGCCAGAATACTCCTGTAGTAAGATGTCCCAAGGCATATAGATAATCATGAGCCACCAGTTTGGGTTCACCACTGGTACCACTAGTAAAATAAGCCAACATCGTATCTGTTCCTCCTGACACACGTTGTAGATTCAACGGAAGAGGTACATCCTTCCATTCTGCATGCCAGTCATGATAACCTGCTGGCACTTCAGGACCTACACTTACTAGAATTTGGTTGACTGCGTATTGCTGGGAAGCCTTTTCAACCTGTTCCAATACATAAGTATCACCCACACACACAATGGCCTTGATATGGGCTTTTCGATTACGATACACTATATCCTTGGAAGTAAGCATATGAGTAGCGGGAATCGTGATTGCTCCAATCTTGTGAAGAGCCAAAACAGAAAGCCAGAATTCCAGCCTGCGTTTAAGAATGAGCATAACCATATCACCGCTTCCTATTCCCAGACTAGAGAAATAGGCAGCAGTACGATCAGTCAGTTCCTTCATTTCACCAAAGGAGATTTTTCTGTTGTCACCTTTATCATTGACCCACCAAAGTGCAAGTGCATCAGGACACTCCTCTGCCCATGCATCCATTACATCATAGGCAAAATTGAAACGTTCGGGAACAATGAATTCCAAATGTTCCCGATAATCTTCATTATCCTGGAAAGAAGTTTGCTTCAAGAATTTTTCTAACATATCAGATTCAAGGCTTTATCGACATATGGTTACTTAAGGCCAGCTTTCAGACCTCGGATGACTGCTGATGTAAAACCAGCATGTTCCATTTCATTAAGGCCCTTGATAGTTACCCCTCCGGGAGTAGTCACTTCATCTATCTTTGCTTCAGGATGGGCATGAGTAGCTTGTAGCAAATCTACAGCTCCTTTTACAGTCTGCTCTACAATCTTCTGGGCTATAGCCGACTTGAAACCCAGTTCCACTCCTCCCTCCACAGAGGCACGGATATACCGCATGGCATAAGCAATGCCACATGATGCCAATGTAGTACCTGCCGACAACAGGCGTTCCTCAACTACCACCGAACTTCCCATCTGGTCAAACAGAGCACATATCGCATCTGTTTGCTCTTTTGTCATACCTATTGGCACCAAAAATGTCATAGAACTTCCTACTGCAATGGCTATGTTGGGAATGGCCAAACACAAGGGAATCTGTGAAGGAACAGTTTCCTTAGCCATCCAAGAACAGATATCTTCTGAGGTGATGCCAGCGGCAATAACTATCAATTGCTGACGACTATAGTCCAATGCATCCTTGATACCCTCCAATACCTGCTGGGTCAACCATGGCTTGACTACCACTGCTACAAAGTCAGCATCTTTCACCGCTGCACTATTGTCAGTGGTTGTCTGTGCTCCTACCTGTTTGAATTTCTCCAAAACAGATGAAGACACATCAGATACTGTCAAAGATGATGCATTATCTACTACTAGATTTTTCAAAATCCCTTCTGCCAATGCGCCACCCATAGCGCCGGCTCCAATGATTGCGATTTTCATGAAAAATGTCGCTTTTTATTTGGTTATTACGATAAATGGTAAAAAAATATACCCATATTGCCACAAAGTTACAAAAATATAACGGAAGACAGACAACTCCCTACCCTATCTTTAGCCAAGAGATGACCATTTTTATTGATCATACACTTTACCCCCTACAACACACAATCTTAACACTTAGTCTGAAAGAAACTCTTACAACAATAACCTGTTGACCAAAACCACCAAGTTTTAAGTCAATCTTCAGCAATAAAAACACCCTGGTTTCCCATCGAACACTAACAATTGTTTGCTGGTACACCTTAAAAACAAGTTCTTGCAAGATACCTTTTTATGCTATTATACCATCCATTTCATACTCATACGCAACATCTTTCAATACTTGCACCTGACATGCCCCCTTCCATTCTATCCCTCGACAAGGAAAAACCAACAAGGAACCATCAGAAAACAATATTATATCCTCTTTACATCCATACAATACTCATCTGCATAATATTGCATCAATACCAAACTCATCTCAATCCAGCCCCCGACAAAAAGGATTTTTCCCTTCATCCCATCCATCTATTTCATTAGAACGTATTAACTTTGCATAATCTATACATATAGTAATAGAACTATTGGCCATATTTACATTTTTATCATAACTTCACCATGAAACGTCTGTTTTTCATCACACCCATTTTATTGTGGGCATGTTTCTGCATCGTGCATGCTTCTGAAAAATTCCGCTTTGCACAACTGACTGATATCCACATCAGCAGTGATGCCACCAAGCAATACTTGAGTCAGAGCATTAACCAAATCAATGCTGATTCTTCCATTGCATTCGTATTGGTCACAGGTGACTTGACCGACAATGGTGACAACGCGTCACTTGAATGGTTTGCCAACGAGCTCAAACGTTTCAACAAACCTTACCATGTAGTCTGTGGCAATCACGAAACCACCTGGACAGAAAGTGGATTGGAAACATTCTCACGCCTATTCAACGGCGAACGCTTTTCTTTCATATACAAGGATTTCTTGTTTCTAGGTTTCAACACTGGTCCTTTTGTCAGAATGGCCTATGGTCATGTTGCACCACAGGATTTAACATGGGCTCAAGAAGAAGTACGCAAGCATGGCAAAGGGAAAAAGGTAGTCATCGTCACCCATTACCCTCTGCAGCAAGGAGATGTTGATAACTGGTATGAAGCTACTGATGCCCTTCGCAAATGCAAGCCTGTCTGTATGATTGGCGGACACTATCACACTAACCGTTTCCTCTCTTATGATGGTATTCCTGGAATCCTGGGCAGAAGCAATCTGAAAGATAAACAGGGACATGTAGGATATACAGAATACATTTGCACTGAAGATTCCTTACTCGTTTGCGAACACAATATAGGCCAGACACCTCGTCAATGGGCTGCTATCTCCATCAATCAATTGGCATACGACCCCAACGGGCATGCAGAACAATATCCCGATTTTTCTGTTAATGACAGGTATCATCAAGTTCAAAAAGTATGGTGTCTTTCCACAGGAACAGGCATCTATTGTTCACCTGCCGTCAAAGGTAAATGGTGTTTCACAGGTGACACGGAAGGTAAAGTAGTGTGTCGAGACTGGACTCGTGAAGGAAAAACAATATGGACCTGTCATCTGGGAGGCAAGATTGTGGGTAATCCGGCTGTATCGGGAAATTATCTTGTGGTTCCCAGCACCGACCACAATATCTATTGCTTGGATACCAAGACAGGCAAGAAGGTTTGGACAATCCCCACAGATGAAGCCCAGATGGGTTCTGTTGCCGTCAAGGGGAAAACAGCTTATGTAGCAGGAGGTGACCACAAGATGAGAGCCATTGATATTCCTTCAGGAAAAATCATATGGACCTACAATCATGTGGCGGGTTATGCAGTCAGTCTACCGCTGTTAGCAGACGGTAAGGTGATATTCGGAGCCTGGGACAAAACACTCTATGCACTAGATGCAAAGACAGGAAAAGAAATTTGGAAATGGGTACATCCTAGAGGCGGCATGCATTATTCTCCTGCCGGAGTATGGCCAGTTACTGACGGGAAAGCTGTCTACATTGTTGATCCGGAAAGGGCTATGACGGCCATTGACTTGAAAACAGGCACTCAGTTATGGCGCACTAAAGACTGGAATGGCAGACCTAGCAAAGTAAGAGAAAGCCTCGGCATCTCCAAAGACCGAAAGAGACTTTATGCCAAAACCATGAATGACTCTATCATATGTTACTATACCAATCCGGAAAGCCCTAAAGAAGCATGGGGTTGTAACGCCGGATTCGGTTATGAACATGCTACTACCATGCTCGCCGAATGTGAAGGTACTGTATACAGCAGTACAAAGGAAGGACTCGTTGTAGCAGTAGACGGAAAATCCGGCCGACTGCAATGGATACACAAGACTGGCAATAGTTTTATCAATACAGTAGTACCTCTGAAAGGAGGCTATATACTATTCACTGAAACCAGTGGAGAAATAGCCCTTTTGAAAAGCGACAAATAACTAAACTGATAACATAATAACTGACAACGCTCTATGAGATTCTCTTTATTTCTGTCAGCCATTGCCTTGGGAATATGCATGGCACATGCAGACAAGCCTCAAACACCTGACTCATTAGGCACTTTTGCCTACAAGACACATACGACTCCATTGGTAACCAATGTCTCCAAAGCCTACCATCCTACTTTGGGACTAGCTAATCGCCATATAGCTCTTTGGGCAAGCCATGGGCTCTATTTCAACCAGAAAGAAAGCAGATGGATATGGCAACGGGCCCGTTTATTCCAAACAGTAGAAGATATCTATACAGAAAGTTACGTACTGCCGTTTCTAGTTCCCATGTTGGAGAATGCAGGAGCAACAGTGCTGATGCCACGTGAGCGGGACATCAATCCTCACGAGTTGATTATTGATAATGACAAGTCTTCCCCAGGTTGTATCTATACTGAAACAGATGGCAAGGAGAAATGGGAGCAAGGAAGCGGTTTGGGGTTTGCCCATTGGCGTCCCACTTACAAAGACTTAGAAAATCCATTCAAAGAGGGCAGTTACCGAATGATACGCACGGTAAAGAAGAATCCCAGTAATGTCCAATGGATTCCCAGTTTTCCGCAAGAGGGAGAATATGGAGTTTATGTTTCCTATCAATCCTTGCCTGAAAGTGCAGAAGATGCTTGTTACACCATCTACCATCAAGGGCAAACCACACAAATCAAAGTCAACCAGAAAATGGGAGGCGGTACATGGATTTTCCTGGGTACTTTCAAATTCGGCCAAGGAAGTAGCAATGACAATCGAATCGAATTGTCCAATCTCTCTTCGCAATCAGGACGTATCATCACAGCCGATGCAATAAAACTAGGTGGTGGCAACGGCAATATTGCCAGATGTGCAGAAGAAGACTCCATCAAAGAATATACTACCAGCGGATATCCCAAATACAAGGAAGGAGCTCGCTACTGGATGCAATGGGCCGGTGTACCCGACAGTGTCTATTCACGCAATGATGGTAAAGATGACTACAAAGACGACTACCAGAGTCGTGGTTTTTGGGTTAACTGGCTGGCTGGAGGAACAATGGCTGTCCCCAACCAAAAAGGACTCAACATTCCTATTGACCTTTCACTGGCATTCCATACTGATGCCGGTTCATTCCCACACGACACCATTGTAGGCACTCTGCTCATCTGCGACTATGAAAAGACCTATAATAACGGAGGTATCTATGCCAATGGAGCTTCCAGAGAACTAGCCAAATACCTTTGCCGTAATATCCAAGAGCAGATTGTCTCTGACATAAAAACAGCCTACGAGCCCAAGTGGCAGAGCAGAGGCATTTGGAACAAAGCCTATAGTGAGGCCGTATGGCCACAAGTACCTGCTGCACTATTGGAATTGTTGTCTCATCACAACTTTACAGACATGCGATACGGACTGGACCCCCGATTCCGTTTCGCTGCCAGCAGAGCCATCTATAAAGGTATTGTCAAATTCATATGTTCGCAATATGGAACAGAATATTGCATCCAGCCACTGGCTCCTGACCATCTATCCTTACACTTTGAAGAGGATGGACAAGTCACTTTGAATTGGAAACCTGTCAGTGATTCTCTAGAGCCCACTGCTGAAGCAGATTTTTATATTGTATACAGAAAAGTAGGCAATAGCGATTTCGACAATGGAACATTGGTTAAAAATGGTACATCCTTTACATGTGCTATCCCCTCCGACCAGATATGCAGATTCAAGGTTACTGCCGTCAACAAGGGAGGAGAAAGTTTCCCAAGTGAGATATTGTCAGCAGGTCGCTCTACCCATAGCAAAGGTACCGCACTTGTCGTCAACGGATTCGACCGCATTTCAGGTCCGGCAGACTTCAAAGCCATCCCACCTGCAGACATTACGTTGGCAGGATTTTTGGATGATGTTGACCATGGAGTCCCTTACATACGTGAAACCAATTACGTAGGTTCCATGAAGGAATTTAGACGTGACAAGAAATGGACCACAGACGACTCTCCTGGATTCGGAGGTAGTTATTCTGACCATGAGAAGGAAACCATTGCCGGTAATACATTTGATTACCCTGCTGTGCATGGTGCTTCTTTGATGCAAGCGGGATGGTCATTTGTATCAGCCAGCAATGAAGCGATAGAAGACGGAAGCATACAAATGACAGATTATCCTCTTGTTGACTGGATTTTGGGCAAACAGAAACAGACAAAGACAGGTAGGGGCAACATCAAACCACTACAATTCAAGACCTTCTCTTCTCCTGCACAAAAAAGCATAACTGCCTACTGTAAGGCAGGTGGCAGATTCTTTACATCGGGTTCCTATGTAGCCAGTGATTTATGGGACAATCCTGATGTCGGTACTCCCCTTAAAGAAGACATGGAATTTGCCAAAAACATACTGAAATACTCTTTCCGCGAAGTTCAGGCCGCCAAGACAGGACTGGTAAAAATGGTTCGGTCTCCTCTGACCCAAGAATCTGCCCCCTACCATTATTATAATAAGGTGAATGCTGAATCCTACGTGGTTGAGTCTCCTGACGGCATCGTTCCTGCCGACAAATCTGCTTATACAATTTTCCGCTATCCTGAAAACCAAATCAGTGCTGGCATTGCCTATCAAGGCAGTGACTACAGATGTTGTGTCTTGGGATTCCCCTTTGAAAGTATACAAGACACAGATTCGCGCAACGAAATCATGAAGACAATTATAACCATCCTTACAAAATAAAGATATGGCCCACACTGCCCCATCTTCTCGACTTCTGTCTCTGGATATACTCAGAGGCATCACAATCGCTTCCATGATTGTAGTCAACAATCCTGGTTCTTGGAGTCATATGTTCTACCCCTTGGACCATGCAGAATGGAATGGAGTTACTCCTACCGACTTCATCTTCCCGTTTTTCATGTTCATCATGGGTGTCTCCATGTGTTTTAGTCTAAAGAAATATGGAGAAGGACTATCTATTGCTGCTTTAGGGAAAATAGCACGCAGGGGAATAGGCATCTATGTCATTGGTCTGTTGATTGTTCTTTTTGCCCAAATGTGCCGTGGCAGCATTCATCTAGATGACATCCGCTTGACGGGAGTCTTGGCCAGACTTGCTATCTGTTATACTCTGTCGGCCTTGATTGTACTGGCACTTCATGCCCGAATAATCGCCATCAATCTGCTGATTGGTATCATTCTGGTAGGCTATACCTTGCTGTTGCTGACGGGAAACGGATTCGAGCAAACTGCTGATAATATTCTCTCCAAGGTAGATGTAGCTATACTGGGACAGCATATGTATCGGTATCACCCTGACAACACATTCAATTTTGACCCAGAAGGTCTCATGAGTACTCTTCCTGGCATTGCACACGTACTCATCGGCTATCAGATAGGAAACATGCTCATGCGCACTGTTGATGTCCACAAGAAAATAGAAAAATTGTTTCTCTTCGGTACTCTTGCCATTGTTGGTGCATTCCTATTTCAATATGGCTGTCCACTCAACAAGAAAGTATGGTCACCTACTTTTGTTATCATGACTTGTGGAGCGGCTTGTACTATCCTTGCCCTGCTGACATGGCTATTGGATGTCAACGGAAAGAAAGAATGGAGCAGCTTCTTCCATGCTATCGGAATGAATCCCCTATTCTGCTTCGTACTGTCTGACATCTACGCCATCGGATTTTCAGCCATAAAGTTACCTTTATTGAATAGTAGTGGAATACCCTACAGCATCCATTCAGCTATTTGTCACTATCTGTTGTATCCCGTATTCGGAGACGGAAAGATGGGTTCATTCACCTATTCACTTGTAATATTAGGACTGACCTGGATAGTGGCATACGTATTATTCCGGAAAAAAATCTACATTAAAATATAAATAAAAAAACAGAACTCAATATGTCAACCTACGAAAAGATTACAGAAAAAGCTTCTTTATATAATGATTTGGAAAAGAAGCCCATAGCAGAAATCCTCACAGATATCAACAGAGAAGACCATCGTATAGCAGATGCCGTCGAAAAGATTCTTCCTCACATCACATCATTTGTAGAACAGGCACTTCCCCGTATCAAGAAAGGTGGTCGTCTCTTCTATTTGGGAGCAGGTACAAGTGGACGACTAGGTGTACTGGATGCTTCTGAGATTCCTCCCACATTCGGTATGCCACCTACAGTAATCATCGGTTTTATTGCCGGTGGAGACACTGCTCTGCGCAATCCTGTGGAAAAAGCGGAAGACGATGAAGAAGCCGGATGGAAAGAGCTACTGGCTCGAGGAATCAATGCAAACGATGCTATCATCGGTATTGCCGCATCAGGAACAACCCCCTACGTCATTGGTGCGTTGCGTCATGGAAAAGAAAATGGAATACTGACAGGATGTATTACTAGCAATCCCGGTGCCCCTGTCACAGAAGTATGTGATGTTCCTATGGTCACTGTAGTTGGACCTGAATATGTTACTGGAAGTTCCAGAATGAAGAGCGGTACAGCCCAAAAACTAGTACTGAACATGATTTCCACCTCTTTAATGATTAAGTTGGGAAGAGTCAAGGGCAACAAAATGGTAAATATGCAACTCACCAACAAGAAACTGGTAGACAGAGGCACACGCATGGTTGTAGAAGAGCTGAACATTCCTTATGATGAAGCCAAGGAACTATTGCTCAGAAATGGTTCAGCCAAGAAAGCTATTGATGCATTTAGAGAAAACAGCCATGAGAACAATTGACAAGACCTGCATTTTGGTTCTGCTATTCTTTGCTTTCGCTTTCTCCATAGTCTACTCCCAAAAACTTCCGCGTGTAATGCCGGAACAAGTGGGGCTGGATAGCAAACATTTGTTATATGCAGACAGCGCATTGGAAGCTGAGATAACCAAAGGACATATTCCCGGTGCTGTTCTGGCAGTAGTACGCCATGGCAAAATGGCTTATCTGAAAGCCTATGGCAACAGAAGCGTATATCCCCAAAAAGAGGAGATGACAACCGAAACCATCTTCGACCTTGCATCCTGTTCCAAGCCTGTCGGCACAGCCACCAGTATCATGCAATTGCTTGACCGTGGACATATTCGTCTTCTTGATGCCGTGGCCAATCATATTCCACAATTCAAGAACTGGAAACATGGTACACGCCAAGAAGAAACTATCCGTCTCATCCATTTGCTGACACACACATCAGGACTGCCTGCATACGGACCGACACAATCTCTTGCAGAAAAGTATGGTTCGCCCAATCCAGAAGGCCTCATGGAATATATTGCTACCTGCAAACGTGATACCGCCCCCCAAAAAAGAATGAGATATAGTTGTCTCAATTTCATTACCCTTCAGCATGTTATCGAAGCCATTAGCCAACAATCCCTGAAGGATTACACTGCAAGCCACATCTTCCGACCTTTGGGCATGATTCATACCAGCTATCAGCCAGTTGACAGTTTGCTGCCTATAATTGCACCTACAGAAAAACAGAAGGACGGAAGTGTATTGAGAGGAAAAGTACACGATCCTCTAGCCCGTATCATGAACGGAGGCATTTCAGGCAACGCCGGTCTGTTTTCTTCTGCTGAAGATCTAGCTATCTACATTTCCATGTTGCTCAATGGAGGTGAGTGGAACGGACAACAAATTCTATCCCCTGCTGCCGTTAAAGCTATGACAACCATACCCTACGGATATGAACAATTTGGTCGTTCCTTAGGTTGGGATCTCCATTCCCCCTATTCTTCCTGTAATGGTGACTTGCTCAGCAACAAGACTTTTGGGCATACAGGATATACAGGTACATCTATTGTAGTTGACCCCGAAGCCGACCTTGGTATCATTCTCCTCATCAATGCTGTGCATCCAGAAGACAAATATAGCACGGTAAGATTGCGTTCTGTCATTTCCAACATAGTTGCTGCCAGCATCAAGAAACATCCAAGAATCTATTCTGACTATTACTACAAGCGAATGACTGAATTCAACAAACAGCCTAACATCACCACTAAAGACATTGTCATGTTAGGCAATAGTCTGACAGAAGGTGGTGGCGACTGGGGGAAAAGACTTGGCCGGAAACATGTCATCAACCGAGGAATCATCGGTGATGAAACCTTGGGCATCTATGACCGACTGGGATCCATCTTGGAAGGGCATCCTTCCTGCATCTGCCTTCTGACTGGAATCAACGACGTATCCCACAACGCCACCAAAGACAGTATTGTCCAAAACATCCGTATGGTAATTCAGCGTATACGTACCCATTCTCCATCTACTCGGATCATTCTACAGACGCTCTTACCCATCAATGAATCAACAGGACGCTATTCCCGTTTGAAGGGAAAGACAGACATGGTACCACGCATCAACAAGGATTTGAAGAGATTAGCCGTAGAAGAGCGTATTGAGTGTCTTGACCTGTTCCCTCTATTCAAGGAAAACAATTCCAATTCAATGAGGATAGAACTCACCTCTGACGGTCTTCATCTCAAGGAAGAAGGATATAAAATCTGGACCAAAGCTTTGAAAAAAATCCTATAGACTACATGAATGAATCTGCTCCAACAAAGAGATTTGTCTTCTTCTTTCTCCTATTAATGGGCATGTACCACGCATCAGCCCAACTGCGAGTAACCCAACTGCGAGTGGAACACATGTCTCATCCTTCTGTACTTGATGTTGCCCATCCTCGTTTTTCCTGGATTAATGTCCCAGTCTCTGCCGATGCCCGAAGTGAAAGGCAAACAGCATGGCAAATACAAGTCAGCACATCTCGAGAAGCACTTCTTCAAGGAGAATGCGATACATGGGATTCCGGCAAGCGAAAAGGAAGCGAATCATCTCTCGTCAGCTATGAAGGAACTGAACTGACAAGTGGACAAGACTATTGGTATCGTATCCGAGTTTGGAATAAGAAAGGACATGTTTCTGCATGGAGCGAACCCTCCCATTGGAGTATGGGAATCCTAGATGCTCACGAATGGAAAGCACAATGGATTGCATCAGATGTGGATGAAATGGCTCCTCTTTTCAGAAAAGCCTTTTCCATAGATAAGGTTGTTAAAAGAGCAAAAGTCTTCATCTCTGGATTGGGTTATTTTGAATTGTATACCAACGGGCACCGCATAGGTAATGACTTTCTAGTACCTAATTTTACCAACTATACCGAACGTCCGCATCTTAAAAACTGTGGTATAGCCTTAGATGGAAATTTCCGTAACCATCGTGTATTGTATCTATCATACGATATCACTTCATACCTTCAAAAAGGTGAAAATGTCATAGGGGTTGTTTTGGGAAATGGATTCTATGACTGTACCTACACGTGGGTAGCTAGATTCGGAAAGCCATGTCTTATCTGCCAAATGCATATCGATTATGAAGACGGAAGCAAAGCCGTCATCACTTCTGATACCACCTGGCAGACTGCTTCTTCTCCATTGATAAAAAATGGTCCCTATATCGGTGAAGTCTATGATGCCCACAAAGAAATTACCGATTGGTCAACACCCCATTGCAAGGATGGAATATGGACAAACGCTCAGGTTGCCACTGCTCCAAGTGGAAAGTTGACAGCTCAATCGTCTCCTTCAGACAAAATTACCGAAACACTGCCTCCCCTTTCATTAATACAAAGGCCTGATGGTAGTTACGAAGTAGATTTTGGCAAAGAAATATCCGGTTGGGTGCGTATGAAGGGAATCACAGGGAAAGACGGAGACACACTGGACGTGAAATACCTATGCGAGTCTCCATTAGGAGTCCATCGTTACATATTCAAGGACAGCCTACCTGTTAACTATGCCCCCCGTTTCACTTGGTACGTATTCAGCAAAGCAATCATATCTGGGCTGGACCATCTGGAGAAGTCACAGATTCAGGCAGAAGCCGTCAATACAGACGTACCCATCTGTTCCCAATTTTCCTGTAGCAATTCCCTTATCAATACCATCCATGAAATATGGCAACGCTCCCAACTGGACAACATGCATGGATGTATTGCCAGTGACTGTCCACACAGGGAGCGCTCCCCCTACACAGGAGACGGTCAGGCGGCTTGTGCCATGGTAATGTATGATTTCGATGCTGCAGCATTCTACCAGAAATGGATTAGGGATATCCATGATGTCCAAGACACTCTCAGCGGATATGTTCCCAATGGAGCACCATGGCAACCAGGATGCGGCGGAGGGGTGGCCTGGGGAGCTGCCATGAATATCATGCCATGGGAATTCTACTTGCATTATGGAGACAGAACAATGCTTGAGAACAATTACGAAGCCATGTGCATGCAAGTAGCATATATGAAGAAATGGCTCACCCCAGAAGGGACAATGCTACAACAGAAGAGTAATCCCAATTCTTCTACACCCAATACCTGGCTGAACTTGGGAGACTGGTCACCGGCCTTCGGATTCCCTTCCACAGAACTCGTTCATACATTCTACCTGTGGTTGAGTATGGACTGTACCTCCCGCGCAGCTGACATCTTGGGTAAAAAGGATGAAGCCATCTCTTATAGGAAACAAGCAGATGATGTAAAAAATGCTTTCCACAAAAAATTCTACAACAACCTAACACATTCTTACGGAGACTATGGAAGCAACATTTATGCCTTGCGAATGGGAGTACCCCAAGATGTATATACTCAAGTGGTACAGGCATTAAGAGAAGAAATAACCATTAAGTACAACAATCATATCAATACAGGATTTCTTGCTGCCCGCTACTTTTTTGAGGTCTTGGCTGACAACGGGATGGCCGACATTGCGGTAAAAGTACTTAACCAAACTGATTTTCCTAGTTTCGGATATTGGATACAACAAGGTGCAACAGTCACTTGGGAGCAATGGGATGGAAAGAATTCCCGTAATCACCCCATGTTCGGAGGCAGCTTGGTATGGCTTTACAGCCACTTGGCAGGTATACGACTGGACGAGCAACAACCCGCATTCAAACATTTTGACATCAATCCTGTATTCGTACCATCTGTTTCACGAGTAAGCAGTACTATACGTTCTCCTTATGGCATAGTACGTTCTCAGATTCAACAGCATGCTGATACCATCACCTATGAGATGGAAGTTCCTGTAGGCTGTGTTGCCACTGTCCATTTCCCCACCTCCAACAT
Source organism: Prevotellaceae bacterium (assembly GCA_022763905.1). Lineage (GTDB taxonomy): Bacteria > Bacteroidota > Bacteroidia > Bacteroidales > Bacteroidaceae > UBA6382. Next base: position 35,840 of record JALERS010000082.1, read on the forward strand.
CTCCTATATTACAGAAAGCGGACGTTCTCTAAAGAAATCCAAAGGTGTGACTTATCGAAAGCCCAAGCAAAATGGAAACGTAACCGCAGATGTACAACAAGGGAAATACATTTTTTCCATAATCAACGGAAAAATCAAATGATTTGTATATTTTTTTCATCGAATAATACACAAATGAAGAATATTTCCTATATTTGCAATCGAAAGACATAAATTCCTGTCCCAGCAAGGGAATATACAAATGTGACAATCCTCACCAATTTTATTATCGGATACTAAAACTTCAATTAAGTTTTCACATATTAAAACAAGAACAATAAAAAAGCATACAGATACTCATTTTACAAACATTATTTTTTCTACAGAAAAGGGCAACACGTTGTGAAACGAAGGCCCTTTTTCTTTTGTCTCTTGTATATGGCAGATTCCCTATAGTAAGTACGTTTCACTACACAGTGTTGGGGTT
>JALERS010000105.1 GCA_022763905.1 Prevotellaceae bacterium
ACTCCTACTACTAAAAAATAATCTAATATTTGTGTCGGTAATACTGCACTTGCTATTGCTTTGATATATTCTTTTGCCATAAAACAAAACTCGTTTTCCCCTCAACTTCTAACTTAATCCCCACTGATTTTCTACTGAGCCAATACAACTGCTTCCATAACATCAACCTTTCAAAATAATTCTTGTCGATATAAAGAAACAGACCATATCCATCTCCTGCAACAATAATCTGCAGGGACCGATATGGTCTGTCTTCAGCTATTCGCAACCTATTGGAATAGACTTATCAGTCTATTTCTTCATCTGGCTCATAGCCACCCATCTCTCGGATAGCATTCTTGAGCAGAGTATATTGCTGATACAAGTTGTTAACAGGAATTTCATTTTGTGTATAGTCATGCATAGGAGCCTTCAGGAAGAAGCTCATGAAGCGCTGAGTACCCTTACGGCCTGCACGTGCAGCAAGATCGGAAAGCAGACAGAGGTCTAACAAGACGGGAGCTGCGAGAATTGAATCACGACAGAGGAAGTTAATCTTGATCTGCATCGGATAATTCATCCAACCAAAGATATCAATATTATCCCAACTCTCTTTATTGTCATTGCGTGGAGGATAATAATTAATACGCACCTTATGATAATAGTCTGTATAGAGGTCAGGCTGCTTCTCTTCCATGAGGATAGATTCCAAGGTAGAAAGTTTGCTGACTTCCTTGGTGTGGAAGTTGGCGGGTTCGTCCAATACAAGTCCATCGCGATTGCCCAGGATATTGGTAGAGAACCATCCGTTGAGTCCTAGACAACGGGTACCGATGATAGGAGCAAAACCAGACTTTACAAGAGTCTGTCCTGTCTTGAAGTCTTTACCTGCAATTGGAAGACCTGTCTTGTCTGCCATTTCCCACATCGCAGGAATATCAATGGTAGTATTGGGAGCACCCATTACAAACGGAGCCCCTTCAGCCAGAGCAGCATATGCGTAGCACATAGAAGGTGCAATGTTGACGCGGTCGTCAGCCTTCATGGCTGCTTCCAGATGTTCCAATGTATCATGAACAGCCATGTTGGGTTTTACATAAATTTCCGTTGAAGCCGACCAGGCTACAACAATACGGCTACAACCATTCTCTTCTTTGAAACGACGGATGTCAGCTCTCAGCTGCTCAACCATATCCCAACGACTGCTGCAAGTCTTAACATTGGTTCCATCTATACGCTTTGCAAAATCTTTGTCAAAAGCTGCTGGTATCGGTACAATCTTTTCCAGTTCTTCCTGAACAGGAAGGATATCACTCTCCTTAAGCACCTTGGCATACATAGCGCTTTGGAAAGCATTGGCAGGATAAACATCCCAAGCTCCGAAAACAATGTCATCCAATGATGCCATAGGCACAATGTCCGCATAATGGAGATATTTCTTGTCATCACCTTTTCCAACACGAATCTTGTCATATTGGGTCATGCTTCCAATGGGTTTGGCCAACCCTTTGCGAGCCATAAATACACCTGTAATGAATGTAGAGGTAACAGCACCAAGTCCTACGACCATGATACCGAGTTTACCTTCAGCTGGTTTTACGCTTGAAGTTTTCATTTTCGCAATTGATTTATGATAGCATTTATTGTTCTGTCATTTACAGCAGGAACTAAATTCCTTCATCAATAACGGGGCAAAGATAGTGGTTTCCTACAATTCAACGTAAAAGAATAACAAAAAAAACATGTAAGTAAAGAATTATTGAAAACAAAAAACGCATTTTCGAAAAGTTTTATTTTTCCTACTACGACTCATTCTCAATATTCTATTCTTCTTATTGCTAACGTAAATTGGCAAAAAAAACAGCACAAATTTCAACACACCTTCCAAAAATCATCATCATCTCATGATTCGTTCGGATATTTAAGTGTAAATTTGCTTTCTAAAAAGTTTTGTCATACATGATAAGATTTGCAGTCATTGCCGCAGGTGAAGGTTCACGACTCAAACAAGAAGGTATTGTTCCTGACAAACCCATGGTCTGTATCCATGGCGAACCTTTACTGCATCGGTTAGTAAGAATATTTTCATTGGCGGGAGCTTCGGAAGTAGACATCATCGTCAATGCCCATATGCCGGAAGTCATAGCCTATATGCCTACATTGGAACAGGAATTCAAGGAAAAACTCACCATCAGATATTTGGTGAAATCCACTCCCAGTTCCATGCACAGTTTTCATGCCATGGCTCCCCTCCTTACAGAAGGTCCTTTCTGCCTGACTACAGTAGACACCATCTTCCGAGAAGAGGATTTTCTGCCCTATATCCACACTTTCATGAACTCCAGCCATGATGGCATGATGGCAGTCACCGATTATATTGACGACGAAAAGCCTCTTTATGTAGGAACAGATGCCGGTATGAAGATTACTGGATTTTATGACGAGCGTCAAGAAGATACGCATTATATCTCCGGAGGCATTTATTGTCTCCGTCCCAATGCCCTTGACACCCTTGACAAATGTATCTCTTCCGGACAGAGCCGTATGCGTAATTTCCAGCGTCAATTGGTGGCTGACCGCCTGAACCTTCAAGCTTATGCCTTTCCCAAGATACTTGACATTGACCACGCATCCGATATTGCCAAAGCAGAATCATTCCTATCCCTTCCTTCCTGAATTATGAAGATAACAGGTGTTACAAGAGATGCTTCTTTTTCTCCCAATTCCAATGACTGGGCCATTATGGAGGCCGTAGGAAAACATCTAGGAGACAACGGCCATCAAGTGGATTTCATCTCCGAAAAAGACATTTTGGAAGGAGTCGGGGACACCGATGCCATTTTCTCCATGGCCAGAAGTTCTCAGGCTCTGGAAACACTTGCCCTCTGCGAGAAGCAAGGTATCCCTGTTATTAATAGCACACAGGGAGTTCTCCGATGCAACAGAACTATAGTAACCCGACTGATGATTCAAGCAGGTCTACTTGTACCTCCTTCTCAGTGTTTTACAGTCCATGATGCCCCTGAAGTCCCGTCCATCGCATTTCCCCTTTGGGTAAAGCGTGCCGACCAGTGTGCACAGGTCAAGGAAGATGTATGTTTCTTGTCGGAAAAAAGTCAGTGGGCATCCACCTTGAAAGACTTTCAACACCGCCAAGTAGAAAGCATCGTCCTGTCTCAACATCTGGAAGGAGACATTGTCAAATTCTATGGTGTAGCTCCTACAGGATTCTTTTATTGGTATTATCCCACACTGGCCAAGGGAGGCCACAGCAAATTCGGACTTGAAGCGGTCAACGGACCTGCCCGTCAATATCCGTTCAATGCCCCATCCTTGCATACTGCTATTGAGGAGTTTGCCTTCCGTACTGGCACATGGGTATATGGTGGGGATTGCATCATAGACAATAAGGGCAACTATCATATCATAGACTTCAATGACTGGCCGAGTTTCTCTCCATGCAGGGAACCTGCCTCCATAGCTATCGCCTCATTGTTTGAGCATCTGCATGAACACTTTTCCCGATGGCAGGATATGAACAACAACGGCCGACCAATATTACATCCCGACCCATTACATTCAACAGAACCATGACCAACCTATTATTTTCCCAGATAAGATCTACCTACAAGAGCTTGGACACAGAGGAATGGCTGGACACCCATTTCACTCGTCCCCTTGGCTATCTGTGGGCTCGTCTTTTTATGTCTTTGAACATCCATCCCAATACAGTCACCATCCTCTCCATATTCCTAGGCATTGCTGCAGGTATCATGTTTGTCTATCAGGACCTTCTTCATAATATTATTGGAGTCCTTCTATTGGTATGGGCCAACATCTATGACAGTTGCGACGGACAATTGGCTCGCATGACGGGCAAAAAGACACGATGGGGACGCATACTTGATGGTTTTGCAGGCGATGTATGGTTCTTCTTCATCTATCTGGCCATTATCATACGCCTATTTGAACAACCCATTCCTTTCACCCATATATCATGGGGCATTATCGGGGTTTTAATATGTCTGTTGGCAGGTTCATTCTTCCATGCCCGCCAGTGTCAGTTGTCTGACTACTATCGGAACATTCATCTCTATTTTCTTCCTGACACCACAAGCGAACTGGACACTTCCAGCCAACAGAGACAACTCTTGTCTGATACACCCAAGAAAGGCAACTTCTGGTGGAGACTTTTCTTAAAGAGTTATGTAAAATACACCTCTACACAAGAACGACTTACCCCTTCTTTTCAGGCATTGATGACCTATTTCCGACAAGAACGACAAGGCCACATCCCCAACAGCTTCAGGCAGCACTTCCGTCAGCAGAGCCTTCCTCTGATGAAATATGCCAATATAGTCACCTTTAATTGTCGTGCCATCACTCTATATGTAGCCTGTTTGACAGACCTTCCATGGCTGTATCCCGTGATGGAAATCACCGTCTTTACAGGCATTGCCTCCTATATGCACCACCGTCACGAATCCATGTGTTCCCGTTTCCTCATTGCATTGCGCCAAGGGAAATATTCCGCATAATCCTATTCCGCCCGTATGAAATCAGCCTATCGCAATCTATTTCTCATTTTCGGTCTGGCAGCTATAGTCCTGATGCTATGCACCTTTCCCATGGACTACAAGGAATTGTGGGACAATATCCATCGAGCTGGCTATTGGTTTTTTGCCGTTATTGGCGTATGGATAGTCATCTACTTCTTCAATGCACTTTCTTGGTTTGCCATTATCAGAGGGGGTGAAAGCAATGTGTCTATCCCTTTCTGGAAAATCTACAAACTGAGCATTTCCGGTTTTGCTCTCAACTATGCTACCCCCTTTGGGCTAATGGGAGGTGAGCCTTACCGTATCATGGAATTGTCTCCATATATTGGCTCTTCCAGGGCTACATCCAGTGTCATCCTCTATGTGATGATGCATGTCTTCTCCCATATCTGTTTTTGGCTGGCATCCATCGTACTCTTCCTATCGGTCTATCAGGTGGAAAGTTTCGCTGTTGGCCTTTTCCTTGCCGTCACGGGTGTCATCCTGTTATGGCTCGTCTACTTTTTCATGAGAGGATACCGCAATGGTATGGTCGTAAAGACAGTTCGCATCCTTTCTGCTATTCCCTTCCTGCGCAAACGCACCATGCACTTCTATGAAAGCAAGAAGTCCATGCTTCGCAAGATTGACACACAGATTGCCCAACTCCACGGACAACGCAAATCCGCTTTCTACACTTCTTTCCTCTTTGAATTTATTTCCAGGACACTGACAAGCGCTGAGATTTTCTTCATTCTGAAAATTCTCACCCCAGAAGTAAGTTTTATCGACTGTATCCTCATCATGGCTTTCACCTCCCTGTTTTCCAATCTGTTCTTCTTTTCCCCTATGCAGTTAGGAGCCCGTGAAGGTGGTTTTGCCTTGGTAGTAAGCGGACTCTGCCTTTCCGGTGCTTTCGGTGTCTATGCCAGTCTCATCTCCCGAGTACGGGAATTGATATGGATTGTCATTGGAGTAGCCTTGATGAAAGTGGGCAATGGACGCCGTCAACCTGCAGGAGGACTATTGTTGGACTACGGAGGAACACTGGATGCCGGCGGACGTCATTGGTCTCGCATCATATGGGAAGGATATCAAGTAGCAGCTGTTCCTGTTTCCTACGAACGTTTTCGAGATGCCTATGTACATGGAGAAAGATGGTTGGCCCAGCATCCTGTCATCCTGCCCTCTGACAATTTCCTCGACTTGATGCGCAAAAAGATATCCGTCGAGATGGACTTCCTCAACCTTCCCTCCCACTATGTAGAACCCGTGGCTAATTATTGTTATGATTATGCCCGCAAAGAAACCGATAAATCACGTGAGGTACTTAATCTGTACAAGGGAAAGATTCCCATGGTCATGGTCACCAACTTCTACGGAAACATGCATAGTGTACTTGAAGATTTCGGCTTGTTGTCTTACTTTGACCAGATTGTAGAAAGTGCCGTGGTAGGTGTACGGAAACCTTCTCCAGATATATGGCGTCGTGGTGTTGAGGCATTAAAGATACCTGCAGAAAAAGTATGGGCTGTGGGTGATGCCTATAGCAAAGACATCCTTCCTGCTCACGAAATAGGTTGTCACACCATATGGTTTGAAGGAGAAGGATGGGACGATGCCTCTCAACCTATTGAAGGTTCCGAAGCAGATGCCATCATCCACGACATTACCGAACTGCCCGCTGTTCTTCCCTTCTGAATCATGCCTCTTTACCTATTATTATATATAGGGATTCCGTTCTATCCGTCAGATGGGAGGGAATGATTGGGAATGCACCATCTTATTGTTCTACTCTGCATCCCTTTCATCTGTTTGACAGCCGAACGGGAAAAGATAGGAATCATCTTCTGTACAATGACACTTGCCGTCACCACTATGGCCACAGATACAGGGTATAGAAGAAATAGCTGCCGGACTTGTTTCCCCACGGGTTTCTTTCAACAGATCACGTACTTCCATCAATGCAAAACCCAGGTAATTAGTGCCTTTCCAAAGACACGGATTGTCAACTCCTTCATCCGACTCTTTCATCCCAATTCCCCAAATGTTATCGTATGGGCTGGCCTCAACGAGGATACACTCACCCGTATCCAACAAGAACCTGCATAATTCAGGATGTTGTCCAAATTTATGGAGATTACCTCTTATAACAATCTGCTGCGCATGCTTGCTCCAGATGCCGGCATCAAAAGGCTTCACCCTTCTGCCCAGCGCCTTGATATCACTGGGGTCATCACAAAGCATGACCTGCTTCCTGACATCCTCGTCGCCAAACAGGCGGGCCTTTTCCGCCATCATATACTGCTCAGCACAATGATACTCCACTCCGTCCACATGGAATCTGGCAGGATACCACTGACTGAAACATGCCTTGGTGACCCTTCCTTCTTGGACATGATGCCCCCAAAAGAAAACGTATTCACACCTTTTACCTGCCTGATATTGTTCTATGACAGAGCGCAAAAAATATCTCATGAAACTTGAGAATTCATTTCACAATAATTTTCTTCGTCTCTTTGTTTCCTCCATTGACATAACGGCCGATACAATACATGCCACTGAAAGACTGGGTAGGAATCTGAACCGAAGACTGCCCTGCAGGTCTTTTCACCCGTTGCATAGTGACACCCGATACCGAAGAAATGACGATATCTGATCCCTGTTGGTTGCCGTCAACAAAATTGACATGGATGGTCGCCCCTCTCTTCAATATCGTCGGAGAAACTTTCATGGAGGAAGGAGCTATCTTGACTTTCTGTAAGGCATTGAGTGTATTGTCAATCTTATAGAAGATGGTAGCAGACTCTCCATTGCAATAACCATCAAAAGCCAGATACGTTTTGGCGCCCATAGTAATCACATATGCACTTCCCAAATCACCGCTGTTGCATTCAAAACCATCTCCAAAAGTAATGTCAGATACAATATCTCCACTCTCAGAAACAATCTGAAATCCTTCCAGAACCACTTCGTTCGGTTCTGAAATGATATATGAACGGGAGGTGATTATTTCCCCGTAATTTTCAGGTAAACTCCCATTGGGAAGACCAGTACTTGTTCCTAATTTGTACTTGGGCATGATGTATTCATAAGAGGCGTCTTTGTTGAAGAGAGTCTGGCTCAACTCAAAATATCGTTCAGCCTCTCCATCTCCTTGGTTGAGATTGATATTACACAAGCGGATGCGCTTCTGACTTCTTTCGCAGTCCACAACCCTTGTTCCTTCTGACCTCCATGCTGAATATTGTGCCTCATATTTGGCTCTGTATCCTTTAACTTCCTGCCCTCCATCAATAAAATACACCTTGGGATACTTTTTGTCCAAAGTGGCATAGCCGAAATAAAAGTCATAATTACTACCATAGCAATCTTTGCATTCCGAGTAGTTATAACTGATTCTCCGTACTCCTCCTCCCAATTCTACAATGACCAATTCCGACTCAGAGAAGTTCGGATTAATCAATTTCTCTTTTTCCACAAACTCAACATAGGAGGAATACTCTACAAACTGCACCTTCTGGACTTCTTCAACACTTATCACATCACGCACCTCATCTTGATAAGTCAATTGATATCGGAAAGGTATGTCTTCCTTCATGGTAATCTTCTTGACCTCATCCAGATTGTCATCATATACTTTCAGTATATTCCTGTCCTGGCTGTCATACATCATCAAGCAAGGTACGCCCGTATAAGAAAACTCTTTAGGAATGGACAAGGCTGGCTTGTCTGGATAACCGAAATCAAAGGGTTCTGTCACCTTTTGACTCAAAGAAGGGATAGTCATGAACATCATGACCCCATAAAGGAAAAAGAATCTTGCTTTCATGGATTTTGCATTATTATTGACTAAATGGGCCAACTACTTTCTTCTATGCAAATGAACGTCTGGCAGTGGGCAATCTCCACAAAGTTAAATAATTTTTTTATTCCATGGAATGTGGCTGACAACACTTTCTCTTATATCCCTCCCTGACAGGCGTTTGTTATCTTCATTCTCATGCCATATTGTCGCAACTAGTATTCTTTTATTCCTTTTTCTAAAACAGTAACATGCAGAGGTCAAATGAATTGATTAATTTTGCCATCCAATTCGGACATAGATGCCAATGAAACACCTTTTTATTCTTTGTCTTGCCTTCTTCCTATCCATTTACGCTGCATGTGCCCAAAACATCACTGGGACCATCATGGACAGTAAGACAGGTGAACCTCTACCCTTCGGCAATGTCAGATACGAAGGGACCACCACAGGAACCAGTGCAGGCATTGACGGACGTTTCACTATCAAGAAAATCATCGGCCGTCAGCTGGTTGTCTCCTATACAGGATATGAGAAGCAATCAATAGCTATTGTACCGTCATCCTCCTATTATGACATCCGTCTCAAGGCACTGGCCACAGACCTACGTGAAGCCAAGGTGACATCCCGTCGTAAAAAGTATGTCAGGAAGGACAATCCTGCCATTGCCTTTATGAGAAAGGTCATTGCTGCCAAAAAGTCTGTCAACTTCAAATCATTTCCCTATTTCAGTTACAACCAATACCGCAAGACGACTGTAGCCATTGACGGATTCTCGGAGAAGGTATTCAAAGAAAACGAAAACGGGAAACCTAAGAGTACGGCATTTCTAAAGGACTTTGTTGAAACCAATCCAGAGACGGGCAGACTAACCTTGCCAGTTTCTGTTCATGAACAGACTTCACATTACATATATCGTAAAGACCCTCAAGCAGAAAAGAACATCATCACCGCCAAGCGGGAAGTGGGCATCAATAAACTCATCAACACAGGAGACATCATTGACGTGACCATCGAAGACTGCTTCACTGATGTCAATCTCTTTGATGACAACATTCGATTGCTACAATATCCTTTCATCAGCCCTATATCTTCCCACAATGCCATTGCATTCTACCATTATTTCCTATCTGACACAACCCTGGTGAAAGGCCAGCGATGTGTAGAGGTGGAATTTGCTCCTGCCAATTCGCAAGATTTCGGATTCAGCGGTTATCTGTATGTCCTGGCTGACAGTTCTTACCGGGTAGTAAGAGCCATCTTGAACATCCCCAAACGTTCGGATGTAAACTATGTGGAAAATCTGGAAGTGCTTCAGGAGTTTGACAATCTGCCCACAGGAGAACCCGTTCTAATCACCGACAAAATGATAGCCCACTTGTCACTAGGAAAAAAACTCACCAAATTTCAAGTGACTCGCCATACCCACTATAAAGATTACAGTATGGAGGAGATTCCTGCCAAGGATTTCAAGGTGCGTATGTCGGAAATAATGGAACCTGATGCTCTTGTAAGGGAAGACACTTACTGGGACAAGCAGCGTCCGGAAAAGCTTTCTCATACAGAAGAAAACATGGATGACATGCTCAAGGGATTCCAGAATATGAAGCATTTCAAGATAGGAATGCTGGTTGTAAAAGCTTTCATTGAAAACTTTGTTGAAACAAGTACCAATCCTGCTCGTCCCAGCAAATTTGACTTCGGGCCTATCAACACATCCATTACCCAAAATTTCATTGACGGCTTGCGTTTGCGTCTCAGTGGACAAACTACAGCCAACCTATCCCGACATCTCTTCGGAAAAGGTTATCTGGCCTATGGTTTCCGCGATGAACGATGGAAAGGACTGGCGGAATGTACCTACGCTTTCAATCCTAAGGCCTATCTGCCTAGAGAATTTCCTACCAACAACCTGACGGTTTCCTATCAAAGTGACGTAATGAGTCCTTCCGACAAATTCCTTCCTACAGACAAGGACAATGTATTCACCTCTTTCAAATGGACTAAAGTAGACCAGATGATGTATTTCAACCGCCTGCGTCTACGCTATGAAAGAGAGTTCTACAACGGACTGCGCATTGAAGCGGAAGCAATATCTGAACGGAGTGAAGCCACCGGCCAACTGATTTTCCAACCGCTGGACGGCAACGGAGCACCTGCTCCTGCCAGCCAGATTCCCTCTGACAATAAGTGCAGATTCCTGAACACCAGTCAACTTCGATTGGGAGCCTATTTCCAACCTCATGCCAAGTATGTCAACACCAAGCAAAGGCGTCTCACCATCAATAGGGATTCTCCCTGCTTCAGTCTGTATCACACATTTGGATTCAAGAACATATTGGGAGGCGACTATTCCTACAATCTGACGGAAGCCAGCATCTACAAACGTTTCTGGATACCGGGAGCAGGCAAGATTGACACTAAAATACAATGTGGTGCTCAATGGAACAGTGTGCCTTGGCCTCTTCTTATCATGCCTGCTGCCAACCTGTCATTTATAAAAGAGGACGACACTTTCAATCTCATCAACAACATGGAGTTCCTCAATGACAGATACGCTAGTCTGATGGTATCTTGGGATCTGAACGGCCGATTCTTCAACCGCATTCCACTGCTGCGCAAACTAAAATGGAGGGAGTTCATCAGTTGCAATGTCCTTTGGGGAAGTCTTACTGACAAAAACAATCCCTGGAAGCATCCCGATGATAGTCGGCTGTACTATTTCCCCGGACATTTTGATGCCACAGGAAATTACACCTATAGTTCCTATGTCATGGACAGCAAGACACCTTACGTCGAAGTTACTGCAGGCATCCACAATATCTTCAAACTGGTACATATTGAGGCTGTCAGGCGTCTCACCTATCTAGATTTGCCTACTGCACATAAATGGGGAGTCAGATTCATGGTCCGTATGACCTTCTAAATCCTATACAGACACTCTTAAAAGTATTCGTGAATACTTTGGCCATTCCATCAATTTCATTTCCCCAAGGTGTCTTTTCCATATTTCACCGAGCCCATATTGGCTCATTAGAAATTGAGTGGGGATTGTATGGAATAACTCTATCCATATATTGCGGCAATTGGGGTATATGGCAAGTGCTCCCCTTCCTATGCCATGAATGATTCAGAGACTCGCAGGAGTCCTCATAAGGGCACTGCATCTCATCGGAAAAACAAGTATCATTTCCGAAACCTCCCATTTCTATGGTGTTGCTCCAGATGAATCAACATACAGGAAGGCAACAGAGAGAAAGCTTCACGAAACCCAAGTGGAAAAAACTATGATTTTACTATGTTTTGGTCCCATATTATTGCCTTCCACGGCATAGCAGTTAAGTGATATCTGAGAGTATATTGACTGCTTCCTCTTAGCATCGTCGATTCTTTTGCTTTGCACCGACGACTCTTTTGGAAAGCATCGTGAATACTTGGGCCAGTCAATCAACTTCATTTCCCAAAGGAGTCTTTTCCTTATTTCAACGGACTCTTTTTCTCTTCATCAACTGAAACAGTAGACAGCTTGGCAAAAAGTCATACTGAATCAAAAGACACATGCCACAAGACCATCCTGTTTTTGTTGACAGGATTGCCATGTCGGACAAAACTGAACCCGGAAGTTTTGTTGGGCAGTGCAAAGATATGCGCTTGCTCTATTCAGCAGGAGCCCATTTGCAACGGACAGGAGAGACAATGGCGCCTTCCTCCTTCAATTGCTTCATCGCCTTATCTACCTCTTTGCGGTCAATGCCTGTGAGTTCTGCTATCTTGCCTGCATTCAAAGGTTCACCGGCTTCTTTCATTGCTGTCAAAACTTTGTCTTTTGTTTCCATGGTATCGGTTGATTGGAGTTAATAATAAAATTTGTGGGTTCTTCAGATTATGCAATACCCAACAGTTCGATTTCAAATATCAATGCAGACCCAGCAGGAATACCTGGTTGGGAGAAATTGCCATACCCCATTTCTGCAGGTATGTACACTTCCCATTTGTCTCCTATACACATCTGTTGCATAGCAATAATCCATCCTTCTATCAAATCACAGAGCCGAATGGCCAAGGGAACACCTCCCCTGCTACTGTCAAATTGCTTGCCATCAATAGTGCGACCGGTATAATGGGCAGTTACAATGCTTCGAGGGGAAGGATGTATGCCGTCATTCCTGCCAGAGGACAATACCTTATAGCAGATTCCCTTGGACAAGATTTTGACACCTTCCTCCTGTGCCTTAGCCAACATCCACTCACG
>JALERS010000112.1 GCA_022763905.1 Prevotellaceae bacterium
TATTTTGAGGCATATTCTGTCCCTTTACAGCAACCAAAAGACTACTTGTGCATCCTGTATATCGGCTGTCCGAGAAAATAGAAGTCCCTGAAATCACCAAAGATTTTTAGCGGACACCAATAATTTATTAATGGGTTCTGTTTTCGAAAATAGCTACATATGACGGTTGCAAGGCTTCAGGTGATACACTGAGGAAGGTATCCTCATTCCCTTGATACATCATTTTGGCCTTAGTCACCAATTGGGTAATTTCCGAGAAGAAAGGGTCATAATTACACAACCGGCTACAATACTCCATAGAAGGAATTTTATAGACCAGCATCTTCTTTCTGTTGGATACACACTCAAAACTCACCCCACTGACACTATAGATAAAGGTTTCGGGATATGCCATCAATATAATGTCAGAACGCATGAATAACGAACGGTACTCATTGTCATTCAGACGCCTGTGGACAAAGCGGATACGGCCCTTATCCTCTCCTTTGCCATTCAATAGCAGGAACGTATCTGTTTCTTCAAGAAAAGATTGAAATGCATTATCATTCTGCATCCTATTTAGACATCTTTCATTCATCTTAGAGGAGGGATGAAAGATGAGATGACTGCCATGGGGAACATTCGGCAAACTGACTTGATCCACTGCAGGAAACGGAGGAACACATCCATGAGAAATGACAGAAACAGAAAGATTATTGTCACGGAAAGGACGGGCCATATAGTCATCAAACACCAGAAATGATGCTTTTTTACGCAACCCTCGCAGAAATCTTCTTTTCCAGCCACCCCCCGTCAATGACATGGCATTGCCATGACAGACAGCCCAAAAATGTCTTGAAGGAGGCATTACCCATAGGGTGGGTTCATCTATACAAGATAGCACTACTTCATCATAATGATGACACCACAGATAGCATCGCACATACAATAAAGCCATAAGAAAGCGGATTCTGTTCATCACAGGATGCCCCTTATGCTGTCGCATCCATAGAGGCAGGAAGAAAGCATATATATCGTGAGGGAAGGGCAGTCGGCTGGCAATGTCTTTATGGACCACCACTTTCACATCATATCCTTCTCTGATAAGAGACTCAATATGGATACGATTGAAATTCACATGTCCAATCTGTTGAATATAGTCTACAAACAAAATTTTTTTCATGGTAAAGTCTGATGAAAAGACACATTCAGATGGTCCTGAGCAACAAAGAAAGATATTGCAAATTGTCCCTCACCTTATAATAGGGATTGATAAAAGCAGGTATTCTCACCAGTAAAAACAGCAAGCGGAAACAGAGATATACAGAAAGGCTATAATGCTTCTTGACATATATCATCTTGCTTTTATCTGCCTCATATCTTCTTCTAGCCGATCGCTTCTTTTTTTGCTGGTAAGAGCCTCCATCATAGTGTACAATCTGCGGGCCGGGTACTATTAATCTCCGAATTCCTGCATCGGCCATTCGCTTCTGTAGGTCGACATCCTCACAATACATAAAGAAACGCTCGTCAAATCCTCCTATCCTATCCATTATTTCATGGGAAACAAAGAGGTCGGCACCAGTAATAAAGTCTACAGATAACGGACGTAAGACTTCCTTGTAATGTACATTCCCATGATAGCCTAAAGCCGAAAGAAGGATATTCCAGGGAGTAAGAAAACTTGAATAGGAATTGGAAGGTTGATGATCAGCATTCAGGAGAATGGCTCCCAATGCAGTATCAGGATAATGTTCTGCATAAGATACAAGAGGAGAAAAGGCATCATTAAGGAGCACCGTATCTGGATTAAGAAAAAGGATATACTGGCCTGTTGCCCTTTCCAGACCCAAATTGCAAGCCCCACCAAATCCTCTATTATAAGTACTCTCTATCATTTCGATGCGTTCTCCATATCTTTTGGCTATGACAAGTTGACCATTGTCAGGAGACGCATTGTCCACAACTATCAGTTGCAAGCTCAAGTGAGAACAATTCCTGAATATGGAATCCAGACAGTCAACCACATAATCTGTTGAATTATAGTTGACAATAATGACACTCAGTAGAAATGGATATTGCTTCATGACTTGAACGATTTCAACCGTTGACAGATTGTATGACGCAAAGATAATAAAATTGTATTTTTGAACACTATAATTTCTATGGTCAGATAGGCTATTGCCAACAGAAAA
>JALERS010000130.1 GCA_022763905.1 Prevotellaceae bacterium
AACTCCTTGTCAGGTAGCTCATCTAAGCTACTATAAATCTCCGTTGCTGTCTGTTCAACTCCTACTACTAAAAAATAATCTAATATTTGTGTCGGTAATACTGCACTTGCTATTGCTTTGATATATTCTTTTGCCATAAAATAAAACTCGTTTTCCCCTCAACTTCTAACTTAATCCCCACTGATTTTCTACTGAGCCATTTTGAGGGCCGCTGATTCTCTTGGGCTGGATTTTGCAAAAGAGCTTGGCACGTTTGGTGCCAAGCTCATCCCTACTTAAAACAAATGAAAAAACATTCTTCTTCATTGAAGAAGCTGATAACCGATTCACATCGGATACATGAAATTCACGAATGTACGATGACATTTGTAAATATCACATGGCAAAAATACGGGAAAAATCAGATGAGACCAAATTTTTTCAAGAAAAAATCACACAAGTCGGATTCCTTCTTCTTCCAATACGATGAGATGGTGTTTGTAAAGAGCTCCTACTGCCTTTTTGAAGGTCTTTTTGCTGACAGAAAACTGTGTGGTGATTTCTTCAGAAGGACTCTTGTCGGTAAAAGGAAGAAAATGGTCTTGGGCCTCCTGAAGTGCTTTCAGCAATTGTTGGGAGAAATCTTCCACCAATGCTGCTCCTGACTTCTGCAAGGCGATGTCAAGACGTCCATCGGGGCGTACGTTCTTCACGATGGCTTTCATCTTATCGCCTACATGTACAAGGCGGAATACTTCATTGCGATAGACAAGTCCTCCATATCGTCCGTCAACTATTACTTTGTAGCCGATGTCGGTAGGCTTCCAGATTTGGATGCTCACTTCCTGGCCTGCGTGGTAGCCTTCTGCCTCCATCTGCACATATCCGTCGAGACGGGTAGTGGCAACGATGCGACGGGTACGTTCGTCTATATATATGTATACCATGTAGGCGGCGTCTTTCACCATACGACGACGTTGCTCGCGGAATGGTACAAAGAGGTCTTTGGTAAGACCCCAGTTGAGAAAGGCACCATAGCGGTTGGTCCATGATACACGTAGGAAAGCAAACTCGCCGACTTCGGCGAGGGCTTGCTCGGTTGTGGCTACTAAGCGGTCTTCCTGGTCAAGGTAGATAAATACTTTCACTTCGTCGCCAAGACGGAGATGGTCTTCTACATATTTGCGAGGCATGAGGATGGTTTCGCCATCTCCTGCATCCAATAGGATGCCATGTTCACAGAATTCCTTTATGCGTAGCGTATTGTAGTGCCCCAGAGTATAGAGTTTCATGATGTTAGGGGATTGTAGGGGTTGGTTCCTCAGAAAGAGAGGGCTGCAAGGCTGTCTGCTGGAGGATGAGTCCGTCTTGCATATGGACGGTCCTGTCGGTAATACTGGCTAGATGCTCATCATGGGTAACTATGACGAAGGTCTGTCCCATCTCGTCACGTAGACGGAAAAATAACTGATGGAGTTCTTCCTTATTCTTGGAATCAAGGCTTCCAGAGGGTTCATCTGCCAATACAACCGATGGATGGTTAATCAATGCCCTGGCTACTGCGACACGTTGATTCTCTCCTCCCGACAACTTGGCAGGACGGTGTGATATGCGGTCCTTCAGGCCCATAAAATCCAATAGTTCACTAGCACTGTTTCTGGCTTCCTTCTCAGGAATGCCAGCAATAAGAGCTGGGATCATGACGTTCTCTAAAGCAGAAAAATCAGGCAGCAACTGATGAAATTGGAAGACAAAGCCTATTTCTCTATTGCGGAAGCGGGAAAGTTCACGAACATTCATGCGACATACATCACGTCCGCCGTATAGTACTGCTCCATTATCGGGTTTGTCTAACGTACCTACTATTTGCAATAGTGTGGTCTTGCCGGCTCCGCTGGGACCGACTACACTTACTACCTCACGGGCTCCAATGTGCAGGTTGATGCCCTTAAGCACCTGCACATCTCCAAAACTCTTGGTAACAGATTGAATGTCTATCATACTGCTGTCTATATGGATGAGGCCTTTTATGCTTGAACAAGAAAAGGCGTAGATAGTGCAAAGTTATCCATTATTTTCCAATTCCTTCTCTTCCGACAATAATTATCCCCAAATAGTGTTGGGATTTCCTTTTGCTTTCGTTGATTTGTGTGTCTGTCAGATTTCAAGAATATGCTTTTGGTATTGGTTTATCTGAACAAATTGTTCTAAATTTGCACTTGAAAAATAAAAAACACACAGAATACCCTTATGAATGTAGCAATTGTTGGTGCCAGTGGTGCTGTCGGTCAAGAATTTCTCCGCATCCTGGCTGAACGTGATTTTCCTATTGACAATCTTTCCCTCTTCGGTTCTTCGCGTAGTGCAGGTCGTACCTATACTTTCAAGGGAAAGGAGTATAAAGTAAAGGAACTCAAACATAACGACGACTTCAAAGATATTGATATAGCCTTCACATCAGCTGGAGGGGGAACCTCCAAGGAGTTTGCTGAAGATATCACACGCTACGGAGCGGTGATGATAGACAATTCCAGTGCTTTCCGTATGGATGAGGATGTGCCTTTGGTAGTACCTGAATGCAATCCTTCAGATGCGCTCAACCGTCCGCGCGGTATTATTGCCAACCCCAATTGCACTACTATCATTATGCTGGTGGCTCTTCAAGAGATAGAGCGCCTCAGCCATATCAAGCGTATACATGTGTCTACCTATCAGGCAGCGAGCGGTGCTGGTGCCGTAGCTATGAAGGAACTGGAACAACAATACCGTCAGGTGCTGGCTGGTGAAGAGGTGACTGTATCTAAGTTTCCCCACCAATTGGCCATGAACATGATTCCGCAAGTGGATGTCTTCACGGATAATGACTATACCAAGGAGGAAATGAAGATGTTCAACGAAACTAGGAAAATTATGCATAGTGACGTGAGGACGAGTGCTACTTGTGTGAGAGTTCCCTCTCTGCGCTCGCACTCCGAGAGTATTTGGATTGAGACGGAACGTCCGTTAGACGTGGCTGAAGTCCGTGAAGCTCTTAAGAAGGGCAAGGGAGTGATGGTCCAAGATGACCCAGTCAATGGTGTCTATCCTATGCCTCTCTATGTGGCCGATAAGGACGAAGTCTTTGTGGGACGTATCCGCAAGGATTTAGCCAATGATAATGGTATTACCCTTTGGGCTGTCGGTGACCAGATCAGGAAGGGAGCTGCCCTCAATGCTGTGCAGATTGCAGAGTACCTCATTGAGTGCGGGAATATATAAAATTTAGTCTGGAGTTGAGTTGTGCTCCAAAGGATACAGATGGTTTCAAGAGGTTATAAGTATTTCTCTTGATTCCATCTTGAAACCCTCGAAAATTGCCTCTTGAAATTCTTGGAAAGAGGTAAAGAGGAATTATTTGTAGAGGTAGCGTTTGATGCTGCGTTTGGGTGTTTTCTCAAATTCGTCTTCGTAAATTTGAAAACTGGATAGTCTGCAATAAGCTGCCAATTGCTGGTTGATACGGGTGATGTCAACTTGGATAATTTTTCTCACTTCTGACATGGAAATCTTGTCTGCATCCATCTTTTCGATATTGGGATGAATAAGGGCTACCAGTTTGTTTTCTCTCATTACCACTAATGATTCTTCAACGTAAGGTAGACTATTGATAGAGTCTTCTATTTCTTCCGGATAGATGTTCTGCCCGTTCTGTCCGAGAATCATATTCTTACTACGTCCCTTGATGAACAAATATCCGTCTGCATCCATAATACCCAAATCGCCAGTGTGCAACCAACCATCTTCTGTGAAGGCTGCTTGGGTTTCCTTTTCGTTGCGATAATAGCCTAGCATTACATTGCATCCTCGTACCTGTATCTCTCCAGGAATTCTCAGTGGGTCTTGGGAGTCAATGCGTATTTCCATGCGTCCGATAATTTTTCCTACTGAGCCTGGGTGGAAATTATCCCAAGGGGCATAGGTGATGAGAGGTGCGCATTCAGTCATGCCGTAACCAGTAGTATAGGGGAAACGGATGAGATGGAGGAAATTTTCTACATCAGAACTGAATGGTGCGCCTCCGATGATGACTTCATACAAACGACCACCAAGAGCCTGTACCAGTTTGTCACGTATTTTCTTGTAAATACGTTCTTTTAACAGGGGTACTTTCAGCAGGAGTTTCATTCTAGTCGTTTGCAACAGGGGGAATATGCTCTTTCTTATAATCTTCTCCATGATGAGAGGCACCATGATGATAATCCAAGGATGGTTTTTGGAAAACATCTCAAGAATCAGTCGGGGGCTTGGTGTCTTGGTCAGGAAATGGACATGCATACCGCTTGCCAGTTCAGTGAGCAGTTCAAATGCCAGTCCATACATATGGGCCAAAGGAAGGATGGACACTACGTTGACACCACGGGATAGACCAGGGAGTGTTTCTTGGGCCCAAAATACATTGTTCCAAAGAGCCCTTTGTGGTATCATCACTCCTTTGGAAAAACCACTGGTTCCACTGGTGTAGCTAATCATAGCTAAGGCATTATCGTCGGAACTAATGTGGAAATGCAGGTCCTGAAAGTTGATTATAAACTGATGGTGTTTTCTCATCAGTTGGTTGGCTAGATTCTCTTGATTGAGCTTTTTCTTTTTGGCATGTAGCACTTTCAGGCTGTTCAGGTCAAGGATGATATTCAGACCTCCCATCTCCTCCATATCAAGATTTTCCCAAATGGAGGAAGAGACAAAAAATGCCAATGACTCGGAGTGGTTCACAATATGATGGACAGAAGAGGGATGAAACTCATGAAGAATAGGTACGGCGACACATCCATAGGAGAGGATTCCCAAGAAGGTCATTGCCCACCCTGCAGAGTTTCTTCCAATCATGGCTACCTTGTCACCAGGCTTTATGCCTGCTTCCTCAAACAGAAGACGTATTTTTTCAATGTGCTCACCTATGTCACCATAGGTATAGGTGGCTCCTTGGTAATCTGATAAGGCAGGGTAATCCCAATTGGAACGTATGGACTGGGCTATCAACTTTACAAAACTCTTTTCCATGTGAATTGTAGCTGGTTGATGATGATTTCAATGATATTTTCCGCAAAGTTACGCAAAATCAATGAAATTGCGCATTTTCTCCTTGAATTGTGCAGGCGAAGTTGTTATTGTCGGTTTTTGGGGGGGATGAAATCATTCTCAGCTCTCGATGGAAGGAGATGTAGTCCATCTTATTAGGGAAAAGGAAACCTTATGAGAACTTACTCATCTACGTCGATATCCTCTTTGGGGTGCAGATTCCTTAGGGGCTTTGAGATGGTTGGTAGAGGAATTGTGTATATTTCCATGTTTTTTATGGGAGGGTTTGGACTGCGGGAAGTGATGACCTCCTTGGGGACGTGGCATTGATTCATATCTGTTCTGATAGAATTGGGGCTGCTTACGAT
The DNA here is from genome assembly GCA_022763905.1 of Prevotellaceae bacterium. Lineage (GTDB taxonomy): Bacteria > Bacteroidota > Bacteroidia > Bacteroidales > Bacteroidaceae > UBA6382. Next base: position 5,406 of record JALERS010000130.1, read on the forward strand.
GGGCTCCACGATATTCTGAAACGATGCGACGGGGGTCGCCGTAGAATTTGTTTCGGGTATATTTTGAATAGATGGCAAATACCCAATCGTTGAGACCAGCTGATACGGGCGTGTAGAAATAAGAAATCCTACGATAGCGTTCCCATTGGGAGACAGTAAGTACATATTTCAGTTTGCGGTCACGCAGTTCTCTTTCGGGGGCATAGTTGCGACTTACACTGCCTAAATGGCGGAAGAAGTCATAATTGATTTCATATACATCCGACCATTGGCTAGGTGTTAGTCCTAACTCATAGGCCATTTTGTCGGTAAGGAAATCAGCCTCTTCTGAAGCTCTTTCTCTGGAAAGGGCAAATGTGGACTGCAGGGACAGAAAGAAAAGTGACAGTGAAATGATAATAGACTTTTTCATGACTGTTGGATGATTAGGAAGGTTAATAAAGGGTATGTGTGTATAGAAGACGGGTAGGGGAGGAGGAAAGTTAACGGGAGCCTGCTTCTTTTGTGTAATTTTTGAAAATGATGTGTGAGATAGATGTCAACTAGACATAGAGTGGGGGAGAAAGAGTGGGAAACCTCACTTCAATCCTCTTCGAAAGGAGAGTAATTCCTACGTTAGAGGTTGCAAAAGGTTTCAGATAGTATCAGAAGGTTTTAGAGTACACTCTTCATTATATATATTGTCAAACAATTGGCGGAAGGTGGTCTTGTTACGAAATAAAGACCGTAGGGAGGCCAGTTGGTTGGCATTGGGAGACTGGGGAATCCATAACTTGAGATATCCGCCTTCCATGTATTTCTCCTGAATATGCATGCAGGTGCGTTGGAAATGAGCTTCCTTATCAAGTTGGGGGTAATGGGAGAGTCCGTATTGTATGGTACGACGCACAACAACCATGGGGTCAATAAGCCGGTCAGCTTCAGCTACGATGCATCCATAGATACTACGGGGAGCATGGGAAGAAGAAGCTCGATGATCTTCTACAGCATCAGCCATGGTTTGGATTTGGCTGTCATTGAACCAACGGCGTAGACAGATATCGGCAAGTAGTATTCGGGCGGATTCTTTGTGATGGTACTCCCTGCCTTGGCAAAGGCCCGTATCATGGTAGGCGGCGACAGTATAAACCATATCCTCGTCAACATCGTAATATTGGGCTAGTTCCATACTTCTAGCAATCACTTCCTTGACATGGTCTTCCCTATGGGCTGTGTCAAACGAAGCGTATAGGGGAAGGATGGTACTTTCTATATAGGATAGAAGGAGGGGATTCATATGACGGATTATTCTTCCATTCTGGCTGGCCACATGGTATTGGTCGGTAGGTAATCTACTTTTGCTGACAATGCCTTTCGGGTGGCTTCAGGAGTATCGGCAGCTCGGAAACATACACGTAGTCCCAACTTGTGGCACATAGACACCAATTGACGTGGTGTAGAGGGGTTTTTCTTACCATAAATATATTTCCCCTTGATGTTTTTATCCATATCCTTGATATTGAAAGCCAATGCAGCATTCCCCATCTTCAGTAACTGGGGAAGAGCTGTTACCTTGGCATTAATCAGATGGACAAGTTCTCGGCATCCTGCCTTACGTACTTTTTCCAGTAGGGTGATGTCCGACGAACTGATAATACAACTACCTTCTAGATGATGGCGTTTGATAGATGCCAGCATGAGAGCAATGATGCCGTTGTCTTCCTTCAGTTCGATGAAAGGTACGCATCCGTAGTGTGCACAGATATCAAAGTACTCATCCATCAAGGGGATTCTCTTGTCTGACGGTGAGAAGGTGGTAATTGAGTACGACTTGTTGGGAATGACGGTAGAGTTGACCTCCTTGATTTGGAAACGGCGCAGTTCGTCCAGTGTGTAGTCAGTTACTTTCCCCTGACCGGTAGTGGTGCGCTCAAGAGTAGCATCGTGCATGCATACTACCTGACTGTCTCGGGTAATACGGAAATCTGTTTCAATGGCCCATACCCCTAGGCGACCTGCAGCCTCAAAGGCTATAATAGAATTCTCGGGACCATATGCCTGACTGCCCCGATGGGCACTGAAGCGAGGATTTTTGATGGTATTGGGAGCAAATACATCTAGACGGGCATGGCGGTAGAAATCCTTGAATGCATCAGAAGCCACTGCAAGATGGTGGACTCCCGATATTAGGATTAAAAAGAAAAGCAGAAAGGTAATCCGTTTCATGGTTGCTATTTTTTATTCTTTGCCCATTTGTTCAATTGGCTAAACAGAATTTTTAATTTAGGAACATCTCCTCGAATGAGTCTCTCAGGATGAAATTGTACGGCGGCCACAGGATATGCTATACCTTCTATTGCCTCTATCACCCCGTCGGGAGTATGAGCTACGGCACGTAGCTTGGGGGCGATGTTCTTGATGGCCTGATGGTGATTGGAGTTGACTCCTAAAGTGTCAGTTCCTAATAGTTGATATAGTCGGCTATTCTTGTCAATATGGATGGTATGAGTAGAATGGGAGAGGCTCTTGGGACACTTGTGGCCTGTGGCCCCAATTTCCGACTGGAGATCTTGATAGAGTGTACCGCCGAAATACACGTTGATAATCTGCAGCCCACGACAGATACCGACGATGGGCTTTCGCTGGACCACTGCTTCACGCAACAAAGCCATCTCAAACGTATCTCTTCGTCCGTTTACTTCTCCTAAATAAGGAGAGGGCGGGGTATTGTAATAGGCAGGGTCTACATCCTCACCGCCTGGGAGTAGTAGAATGTCAATCTTTTGGACATATTCCTTCAATAGATGAGTATTGTCAGTAGCAGGGATGAGCACAGGTAGATGGCCAGCTTCCAGCAAGGCATCTATATAGGTGCGTGGGGCACTGAGACTGACTGGCGAACATACTTCACCCACCCCTACCCTTAAGGTACGGCGTGCGTGCAAGGACCATTGCAGTAGGCAGAACAATCCTATCCATACAATTGTTTTCTTCATGATGTCAATCAGTGGTTCGATGTTGAGATGATGCAAAGATAGGCTTTTTGAATATATCTGAGAAAAGTAATATAGTTCAAATCTCTGAATTTTTATGCTTAATGTGTATCTTTGCAATGGATTTCATTACCAAGCGCATGAATTACAAGCAAGAGTCCATCACACCATATGGAGACACACGCAGCAAAACAGAACAGGTGGAACAGATGTTTGATAACATTGCTCATTCCTACGACCTGTTGAATCATGTGTTGTCGTTGGGCATAGACAGGAATTGGCGCAGAAAGTCCATTGAGTTACTCAAGGATTATCCTCATGGACAGATGCTGGATTTGGCTACTGGAACAGGTGATTTTGCCATCTTGGCCTGTAGTATGCTTCATCCGCAAAAGATGATGGCTTGTGATATCTCGGATGAGATGATGGCCGTAGGTCGTCAAAAGGCGCAAGAGAAAGGGTGGAAGGATATCATCACCTTCCAAAGAGAAGATGGTACATGTATGTCATTTCCTGATGCCACATTCGATATAGCTACCATTGCTTTTGGGGTGAGAAATTTTCATGACCTTGACTTGGGACTAAAGGAGATTAAACGTGTGCTGAAACCTGGTGGCCAATTGCTGATACTGGAACTAAGTACCCCTCATCATCCTTTGGCCAAGGCTTTTTTCTATCTGTATGCACATTTCTGGATGCCTATGGTAGGTCGTCTTCTTTCGAAGGACCGCCGAGCCTATTCCTATTTGCCCGCTACTATGGAGGTGTTTCCTCAAGGAGAAGAGATGGCTGGAATTTTGCGCAAGGCAGGATTTACATCAGTAAGATTCCGACGATATACCTTCGGGCTGTGTACATGCTACCTTGCTTCATAATAATAGAGTAATGCTGTAATCCGTTTGCCCCTATTCCCATTATGATTACCTTTGGCTTATTAGGATTTCCTCTCATTCATTCGTTTTCCCGTCGGTTTTTTACAGAAAAATTCCAGAGAGAACAGTTAGATGCCGAATATCTGAATTTTGAATTACCGTCAATTGATGAGTTGCCTTCGTTGTTGGCATCACATCCTGCTCTGCAGGGGTTCAATGTGACCATTCCTTATAAAGAGCAGATCATTCCTTTCTTGGACGAACTCAGTGAGGAGGCCGCCACTATAGAAGCTGTGAACTGTGTGTGTATAGAAAGGAAATCAGGTGCAGTCCGTTTGAAGGGATACAATGCCGATGTGATTGGATTTGTCCGTTCCATTCAACCCTTATTACAGTCTCATCACCAACATGCCTTGGTGCTGGGAACTGGTGGAGCCTCCAAGGCAGTCTGTTATGGTCTGCGCCGATTAGGTATCCAGCCCATGCTGGTTAGTCGTCATCCGCGGCAGGGAGTTCTGACCTATCAAGATATCTCTGAAGAAACCTTGCGTCAATATACTGTTATTGTTAATTGTTCGCCCGTAGGAACATTCCCCCATTCTGACGAATGTCCGGATATCCCTTATCAGTATCTCACACATCAGCATTTGCTATATGACTTGGTGTACAATCCTGACAAGACCCTCTTCCTACAGCGAGGTGAGCAACAGAAGGCTGTCATCAAAAACGGACTGGAAATGCTTCATCTGCAGGCATTGGCCAGTTGGGAATTTTGGAATCATTCTCAAGATACTACTTATCCATGAAAAACTATATCAGTATATCTTTCGCATGGGCCCTGCAGATAGTAGTGCTCTTGATATTGGCCTGGACAGAGACTGGTTCGCTCCAGGCCCAAACGGTTTGGAATGCTGACAATCTACCCATTCCTCATTACCGGGACAAAACCCAGTGGGTAAGCAATCCTGATCAGGTAGTCTCTCCACAGGAAACCGATAGCATCAATGCTCTTATCAATAGGCTTCATCAGAGTCATGATGTTGAGATATTGGTGGTCGCTGTAAAGAGGTTAGAGAATGGCGATTGTTATGAAACGGGTATGGCCTTGGCCCGCAAGCACGGTATTGGCGACAAGAAGAAAAACAATGGACTTATTATTTTGCTTAGTACGGAAGACCGCTCTTATTATATTTTAACCGGACACGGTCTGGAAGGAGTGCTTCCCGATATTATATGCAATAGGATAGAAACCCATTATATGGTACCCTTATTCAAAGAGGGGAAATGGGGAGAAGGACTTTTTGCCGGAGTTAAAGCCATCAGCCGCTATTTAGAAGGCGATGCCGAGCCCAATGAGGACGATGATGTTGAAGGAGCTCTCATATTCTTTGGCGTATTGTTTTTCATCTTTCTGATTGTTGCTATAATTGTGATTGTATTGCCGCAATTCAAGACCTGTCCCAAATGTGGAAAGAAAAGGATGGGATCTGTGACCCGTCAATTGATGTATACCCGTGGGAAAACAGACTATTACAAAGTGGTCTATATGTGTCGAGCTTGTCGTTATACGGAAACTCGCATTGAGAGATCGCCTCATGTGGATGATGACAGTGGTTCAGCAGGCGCAGCCATGTTGGGAGGAACGCTGCTGGGAGGCGGAAGAGGCGGTTTTAGTGGAGGCTCTTTCGGTGGAGGCTCTTTTGGAGGCGGTGGCGCAGGCGGCAGGTTCTGAGTCTGTTATAGTATCTCCTTTGTCATTGCCTATGCTTCACAAGAATCAATAGTAATTAATTCAAATTATAAATAATAACATCATGAACATTTCAAACAATCAAAGAACACTCATTATTATTGTAGCTGTATTTCTGGCTATTGGCGCATTTGTCATTACGAAATACAATGGCCTTGTCGCACAGGATGAGAATGTCAATAAGGCATGGGGAAATGTAGAGACCCAGTATCAGCGTCGTTCAGACCTCATTCCCAATCTGGTGGAAACTGTCAAAGGCTATGCTTCCCACGAGAAGACTACTTTGGAGTCGGTTACCAATGCACGCGCCAAAGCTACCCAAATACAGATGAATGTCAATGACCTTTCCGAGCAGAAACTGCAGAAGTACCAGCAGGCTCAAGGTGAAATCACCGCTGCACTGGGCAAATTGTTAGCTCTCTCTGAAAACTACCCCGACCTCAAGGCCAACGAGAATTTCAAAGACTTGCAAGTACAGTTGGAAGGTACTGAAAATCGCATCAGCGAAAGCCGACGCCAGTTCAATGAGGCTGTCCAGCACTACAATATGACAGTGAGGACATTTCCAGGTAATGTAATTGCTGGTTTGTTCGGATTTGAGAAGAAAAACGGTTTTGTGGCCGAAACTGGTTCGGAGAAAGCTCCGCAAGTCAATTTTTAACTCCCTTTCCCCTATGGATAATAAGCAACGATATATGATGCGTGGTGTGAGTGCCATGAAAGAAGATGTGCACAATGCTATAAAGCATATCGATAAGGGCCTCTACCCCCAGGCATTCTGTAAAATACTTCCCGATATACTAGGAGGCGACCCAGATTACTGCAATATCATGCATGCAGACGGGGCTGGCACCAAGTCGTCCTTGGCATACGTTTACTGGAAGGAAACAGGCGACCTCAGTGTATGGAAAGGTATTGCACAGGACGCTCTTATTATGAATACCGACGACTTACTTTGTGTAGGAGCAACCGACAATATTTTGGTAAGTTCTACTATAGGTAGAAACAAAATGCTTATTCCTGGAGAGGTGATATCAACTATTATCAATGGCACCGACGAACTGCTTCAGCAGATGCGTGATATGGGAATTGGCATTTATGCCACCGGAGGAGAAACCGCCGATTTGGGTGACTTGGTGCGTACTATTGTAGTAGACTCTACAGTGACCTGCCGTCTCAAACGCAGTGATGTGATTGATAATGCCCGCATTGCTCCTGGTGATGTTATTGTGGGTCTTGCATCCTTTGGACAGGCCACCTACGAAACGTCCTACAATGGAGGCATGGGAAGTAATGGTCTGACTAGTGCCCGCCATGACGTATTCGCCAAATATCTGGCCAGAAAGTATCCAGAAAGCTTTGACCCCTCTGTTCCTGAAGAACTGGTATATAGTGGTATGCTCAAGCTCACTGATATCGTTGAAGGTACTCCCATTAATGCTGGGCAACTAGTACTGTCGCCTACCCGTACCTATGCCCCTGTCATCAAAAAGGTACTCGAACATCTGCGCCCTGTTATCCATGGCATGGTTCATTGCACGGGAGGAGCCCAGACAAAGGTGCTTCACTTCGTAGGAGAGCATTGCCGTGTTGTCAAGGACAATATGTTCCCTGTTCCACCCCTCTTCAAGATTATTGCAGAACAGAGCGGTACAGATTGGGCTGAAATGTACAAAGTATTCAATATGGGCCACCGCATGGAGATATACCTCCGTCCTGAGCATGCACAAGCAGTCATCGATATTGCTTCCTCCTTCCATATTGATGCACGCATCATCGGGCACGTGGAAGAAGGTCCTCGCAGTCTTACCATACAGAGCGAATTCGGAGAATTTCGGTATTAAGAAGTCTTTCCTATGCTTTCTCCAAAAGAAGACGAAGAAAATACCTGAAACCACGAAGGACTCTCCTATAGGCTTCACCATTGCAAAAAAAACGACCGTTCTCTTGGAGCGGTCGTTTTTTTCGCATAACTTTGTTTGTTGTGGTATATCTTTTACCTATGTCAGAATAGAATTTCAAATTCAATACAATAGTCAGTCCACTTATGAAAAGCAAAATTGTAATCGTTGGCAGCAGTAATACCGACATGGTAGTACGCGTAGATCATTTCCCGCAACCAGGAGAAACCCTGTTGGGAACAGATTTCATGACAGCTCAGGGAGGAAAAGGTGCCAATCAAGCAGTCGCTGTTGCGCGTTTGGGAGGCGAAGCTACCTTTGTATGTTGTCTTGGCAATGACGCCTTTGGTCAGCAGACACTCGGTCAGTTGAAGCAGGAAGGTATGGATACAAGTCATGTCCGCCTCATTGATGGAGCTGCCTCTGGAGTCGCTCTCATACCCATTGACAAGCATGGAGAAAATACTATTATTGTGGCATCGGGAGCCAATGCCTTATTGTCAGAGCAGGATATTCAAGCTGCCGCATCTGATATCTGTCAAGCCGGCATTTTGCTTATGCAGTTGGAGAGTCCCATTGCTCCTTTGATTATGGCCGCTCAAATAGCACATGAGAATGGCGCTTTAGTGGTACTCAATCCAGCCCCTTTCCCAAAGGATTCATTACCGGAAGCATTGACCCGCTATGTAGATATCATTATCCCCAATGAGACAGAAGCTGCCTATATGACAGGAGTCAAGGTTACTGATTTGGACAGTGCAGGTAAGGCTATGGCTGCTATTCGCCAGACAGGAATACCTCATCCTATCATTACGGCAGGAAAAGCAGGAGCTTACACCCTCAATGAGGAAGGCCATCCCCTGCTTGTTCCTTCTTTCCCTGTTCAAGCAGTTGATACCGTTGCAGCAGGAGACACCTTCTGTGGAGCTTTCTGCGTAGCACTTACTAAAGGAATGACCATGGAGGAGTCTATCCGTGTAGGCAATAAGGCAGCCTCCATCGCTGTTACTCGTCAGGGAGCTCAGCCGTCAGTGCCACAGGCATGGGAAGTGTTCTGACGGTAGCCATTATCAAGATTCGATTATTCTATCATTCAATCATCTAAATAACACGCATCATTATGTTTATTGTAACCAACGGCACTCTTGCCATTGTCCTCTGCATTGTCACTATGCTCTGTTGGGGAAGCTGGGGAAACACCCAGAAACTAGCTGGTAAATCCTGGCGTTATGAATTATTTTATTGGGACTACTGTGTAGGCATTCTGTTATTCTCAGTCCTGCTGGGACTCACTCTCGGTAGTAATGGAGAACAAGGGCAACCCTTTGTACAGAATCTCCTGCAGATGGACGGATGGCTTGTGCTGAGTGCATTAGCAGGAGGTGCTATTTTTAATGCAGCTAATATTTTGCTCACGGCAGCTGTCTCCATTTCAGGTCTTGCTATCGCATGGCCTATTGGTTTAGGTATTGCTCTTGTATTGGGTGTGTTCTTGAATTACATGCTTGCCCCAACTGGTGATCCCATTATTTTGGGAGCAGGAGTAGCTCTGGTGCTCGCTTCTGTTATATGTAATGGTGTAGCTTCGGGAAAGAATTCCAAGAGTTCTGGTACAGGCATCAGCCGAAAAGGTCTTGCTTTCACCATTATTTCAGGCGTCCTTATGGGTATCTTCTATCCCCTTGTAGCCAATGCCATGGATTTGGAGCACACTGCTCCTACACCAGGTATGGGCACACCGTATTCTGCATTCTTCCTATGTACGTTAGGTGCATTCCTTAGTAATTTTATTTTTGGTACCATCGCCATGAAGTGTCCTTTGGCAGGTACTCCCGTCAGTTATTCCGATTATTTTAAGGGAAGTCTGCCCACGCATCTTGTTGGTGTACTGGGAGGCTGTATTTGGGGTTTAGGTACAGGATTGAGTTACATCTGTTCATGTAAGGATGCCCATCTCGGTCCTGCCATCTCCTATGCTTTAGGTCAAGGCTCTCCTATGATAGCTGCATTATGGGGCATCTTCATATGGAAGGAGTTCAAGGGTAGCAATGCCGTTGTCAAGACCCTCCTTACTGGCATGTTTGTAACTTTCATCATTGGAGTGGCTGTCATTATTATGGCTCGCTCTTGATAGAGAGAAGAGGATTCAAACCTTTTTCCCAACTCTCTCTACGAAGGGAGTTCTTTAAATGATATTAGAAGGTTTCCAGAGACGTAATAATTTAAGATTGCCTTCTGGAAACCTTGGAATGAGCCTCTCAATAGCTAGCTCCGTCTCCTTTAGGAGAGGGGGAGGCTATTGAGAGGTTTCTCTTTTCCCCCCTTTGACTGTGCCAGTAGAGAAATAGGCTCAGTAGACAATTAGTGGGATTAAGTTTAGGGAAAAAACGAACTTTGTTTTATGGCAAAAGAATATCTATCAAAGCAATAGCAAGTATAGTGTTACCGACACAAATATCAGATTATTTTTTAGTAGTAGGAGTTGAACAGGCAGCAACGGAGATTGAAAGTAGCTTAGATGAGCTACCTGACAAGGAGTTGACTGATGACATCCATTTTGATTCAAAGGGCTTTATGGAACCTGTTCATGTTACAGAATTTCCTATAAGGAATCAATTGGAACTAGTCAACCAATAGTAAAACTAATTATTAACCCAGTCAACTGACTTTACAAATAAGACTCAAAGTAGTCAACCTTTTCCGTTAAACTACA
>JALERS010000133.1 GCA_022763905.1 Prevotellaceae bacterium
ACAGGGAGGATGAAGTCACTCTTACATCTGTCTCTTGCGTTCAGCCTAGGCTGAACGCTCAAATATATTGATTGAAATCTCCATTTATATTGACTTCTTTCAGCGTTCAGCCTAGGCTGAACGCAAAAACAAGTTGGGTGCAGAGAAATGAGGAGATGTCCATGTGCTCTATTTCAAATGGCAAATGAGGAATAAGCAATCCTGCCAAAAAAATTACAACAAAAAAATGAATCAATTTCGACCCTACATTTCTTCATCCATTCATTTCCTTTCCCACCATAATATCATTCTGTCAGAATATTCCCACACATTGTTACAAAATGATTTTCAGGCAACTCTCCCCCATTGAAAACCCGACAAAAAAGATGAGAAAAGCCTTTTCTGCTATGCAAATAATTTCATACTTTTGGCATGTCTACACAACAAATCGACCATTATTTTCATCTTCAAAAAAAACTCAAACAATCATGTTAGACATAGAGAAATTCATGAGTACACTGGCTTCCAAGCATCCAGGAGAAATGGAATATCTGCAAGCTGTAAGGGAAGTCTTGATTTCCATTAAAGAAGTATATGACCAGCACCCAGAATTCGAGCACACCTCCTTATTAGAAAGACTGGTAGAGCCCGAACGTATTATCACTTTCCGAGTTCCATGGATGGACGACAGGGGGAAAATACAGGTCAATCTGGGATATCGGGTACAATTCAACAGCGCCATCGGCCCCTACAAAGGAGGACTGCGCTTCCATGCTTCTGTCAATCTGTCCATACTCAAATTCCTGGGATTTGAACAAACCTTCAAGAATGCCTTGACTACCTTGCCCATGGGAGGAGGAAAAGGAGGTTCTGACTTCAGTCCCCGCGGGAAAAGCGAGGGGGAAATAATGAGATTCTGTCAGGCCTTCATGAATGAACTCTACCGCTATATCGGTCCAGAAACAGATATTCCGGCTGGAGACATAGGAGTAGGAGGCCGTGAAATAGGTTACCTGTTCGGTCAATACAAAAAATTAACACGTGACTTCTCAGGGGTATTGACAGGAAAGAGTTTGGAATATGGAGGGTCACTGATAAGACCTGAAGCCACCGGTTTCGGCGGACTCTATTTTGTCAGTGAAATGCTAAAGACTGCAGGCCATGACATAGCAGGAAAGACAGTAGCCATTAGTGGCTTTGGCAATGTAGCATGGGGAGCCGCTACCAAAGCTACCCAATTAGGTGCCAAAGTAATCACCATCAGTGGACCTGACGGATACATCTATGACCCCGATGGTATAAGCGGTGAAAAAATAGACTTCATGCTTGAACTGAGAGCTTCAGGCAATGACGTAGTTGCTCCTTATGCCGAAAAGTTTCCCAGCTCAACTTTCTTCCCCGACAAACGTCCCTGGGAACAGAAAGCGGATATTGCCCTTCCATGCGCCACACAGAATGAACTGAATGGTCAGGATGCAGAACATTTGCTGGCTAACGGAACTCTCTGTATAGGAGAAATCAGCAATATGGGATGTACACCCGAAGCCATTGACTTGTTTACTTCCCATCAGGTACTATATGCCCCAGGCAAAGCTGTCAACGCCGGAGGTGTAGCTACTAGCGGACTAGAAATGAGCCAAAACGCCATGCATCTCAGCTGGACCGCTGAAGATGTAGACAAACGCCTGCATCAGATTATGCATGGTATCCATATGCAATGTGTAAAATATGGCACACAAGCTGACGGCTACGTCAACTATGTAAAAGGAGCCAATATTGCCGGTTTCATGAAAGTAGCCCGTGCTATGATGGAACAAGGTATTGTATAGCCTTTTTAAAAATAACCCTTTACTATAATTGCATACTCCGGTTCTGTGCATTGAACAGAACCGGAGTATTTATTGAGTCCCTTTCACAACAAAGAAGAATCCTTCTTAGAAAGAAGGAACAACCCTATCTCAAAATTTTTTACCAAAAACAATATTGATAAACGTCTTCACCAAAATCTTCGTATCAAACCACCAAGAACGGTTCTCCAAATAATACAAATCCAAATCCAGACGCTTCAGCATCTTTTCCATTGTATCAGTATATCCATTATATAGAGTAGCATAAGATGTCACCCCAGGTCTAATCTGATACAGGAAGACATAACGGTGGTCATGCTTCAAAATTTGGTCAATATAAAACTTACGCTCTGGCCTGTAGCCGATAAACGCCATGTCTCCTACTATAACATTCCACAATTGCGGCAATTCATCGAGATGATGGTCACGCAGAAA
>JALERS010000145.1 GCA_022763905.1 Prevotellaceae bacterium
ACGGATATTGTCACAAGTAGTGCTGACCGTATCGGCTGCACAGTCCAGCAGACTGATTCCCATGGTAATGGTACGTACATCCAGATTCTCCTGCTCGATCATCTTGTTGGTCTCGAGCACTTCATTGATATTAATCATATACGATGCATCTTGTCAAAAATATCCTCACGCTGACATTTCACCTGAACACCCATCTTCTCACCGATGCTCTGCAAGTCAGAATTGACCTTGTCGAAAGCGACACCACAATCCTTGATGTCGGCAATCATCATCATATTAAAATACTCCTGGACGATAGTTTGTGAAATATCCAGAATATTGATATTCTTCTCGGCCATATAACTGCACACAGCTGCAATAATGCCCACTGTATCCTTGCCGACCACTGTAATAATAACTCTATTCATGAGTATGCAAGTTTTGGAAAAACGGGGCAAAGATAGAAAACTTTATTTATTTGACTGACATTTAGCCCAAAAGTTTTCCGTCTCCTTTCATTCTTCATTTTCCAACTGGCATAAGAATACTCCGCAGACAATCACAATAACTTATGTAACTATCCGAAACCACGACAGGAAACACTTCCCTCCCCCTCCTAAAGGAAGAGCTAAGAAAAGAGTCACCGCCAATGAAGGAAGAGGAAGCTGTCAAGGGTGGACCAGGAGGGAATCGAACCCTCGTCCAAACGGGGAAAGAAGATGCTTTCTACATGCTTATCTCTTTCTGACTGTCAGCGATAGAAAAGAAAAGAGCAAGCTATCCTACCGCTTATCCTCTAAAAATTTCATCAAGGACGCGAGGCCGTCCCCAACTATTTCCGATTTGCTGCACCACACGATTCGATAAGCTTCGGAACAACAGCTACCGGGTGATGTCTCGTCCCGACGCCTGGCATCAGGATAAAGGTAATCTACTGTACTTCAATTACGCAGCGAGAGCGTAGTTATTTTCGCCATATAAATTTCCGGTCATTGTGATTATAGTGGCCACGACCAACACACTGCATGCTTACATATCCGTTCTGCCCGCTGTCAAATCCAGTCTGGCCCTTGGATATAACTTTGCAAAGTTACAAAAAACAAGATACAAACAAGCTGTGCCGTCCAAAAAAAAACTATCTTTGCGGTAGAATACAACAGACCCTGACAATCATGGCTATACTTTTACCCAAAATCCATTGGGGATTCATAGGATGCGGAGAAGTGACAGAGAAAAAAAGCGGCCCCGCTTTCAGTCTTGTCAAAGACTCCGATGTAGTGGCAGTAATGAGCCGTACCATGGAAAAAGCCAAGTCGTATGCCGAAAGGCACAACATTCCCCGATGGTATACTGACCCTCAAGAACTGATTGACGATCCTGAGGTAAATGCTGTCTATATCGCCACGCCACCCTCCACCCATGCCACTTATGCCATCATGGCCATGAAGAGCGGGAAACCTGTATATGTAGAGAAGCCTTTGGCACACAACTATGAAGACTGCGCACGTATCAACCGTATATCAGAAAAGACAGGCATTCCCTGTTTCGTAGCTTACTACAGGCGATATCTCCCCTATTTCCAGAAAGTAAAGGAAATCATCAACAGCAGTACCATAGGGCGTATCATCAATGTACAGATACGTTTCTCTGCCCCTCCAAGAGACATGGACTACAATGCCACCAACCTGCCATGGAGAGTACAACCTGATATAGCCGGTGGCGGATACTTCGTGGATATGGCTCCCCATCAACTGGACCTGCTTCAATGGATGTTCGGACCTATCACCGAAGCCGAGGGATACTGCAGCAACAGAGGAGGACTCTACAAGACAGAAGATACGGTCAGCGCCTGCTTCAGATTCCATAACGGATTGCCAGGCAGCGGTTCCTGGTGTTTTGTAGGACATGAGTCGGCTAAAGAAGACCGTATCGTTGTCATCGGCAACAACGGACAAGTATGTTTCTCTGTCTACAACTATACCCCTATATCCCTCTATACCGAAAAAGGGCATGAGACACTGGAAATCCCCAATCCTCCCCATGTCCAACTTCCCTTAATACAACTGATTGTCGAACACCTGCAGCAAACTTCCATCTGTACATGCGACAGCAACAGCGTCACATCTGTCAACTGGGTCATGGACCGTATATTGGGAAAATTCTGATTCTGCTGCTAGGATTGGCCTTCCAACCACTGACTCCCGTGTCTGCCCATATGGAGACACCGGCAGATACTCTTGTGGTCCCCTCCAAGCTCAGCGGATGGAAACGACTCCTCAACTCCCTCACCGAAGTGGACACCAACTATGTAAGGACCAACCCTTACAATATGCAAGCCATGGCTTATAGCGACATGCTGTTCAATATCTACAGGCTGTCGGGCGAGGATGACAACGGAGAGAATCCCCAAAGTATCTCCTTCTCCCCCTATAGCAAAATACAGGTGGGGCCCTACATAGCCTACAGCATCATCTTTCTGGGATACACTTTCAACATAGGACACAAGGAAACATCCTCCGACCGCTCCAACATATTCTTCAGTGTCTACTCCCCCATCATCGGTTTGGACTATTACTATCAAAAAGGAGAAAACAACTACAGAATAAAAAGTGTATCCGGATTCGGCGATCCCATTAACGAAAGGATAAAGAATACGGCATTCCATGGAATGAACACTTACTTGAAGAGCTTCAATCTCTACTATGTGTTCAACCATAAACGCTTTTCCTATACTGCTGCCTATTCACAGTCGGGACAACAACTGAAAAGCGCCGGTAGTTTCATGTTGGGATTCTCTTCTACCAAACAGAAACTTGACTTCAACTATCTGGCTCTTCCCGACTATCTGCTGACGGATGAAGCTGGCAACAATCTGCTCAACGAGTCTCTCAAGATATCTAACATCAACTACAGAAACTACAGCCTTAACATAGGCTACAGTTATAACTGGGCATTTGTCAAAAACGCCCTGTTCAATATAACCATTGCCCCCTCCATAGGCTACAACATCAACAAGGGAGAGAAACTGGAACTGAACAGCAACCTGTTCAAATACAAATCCATCAATTTTGACTTGATTTCACGTAGTGCCATCGTATGGAATACGGGACGCTTCTATGCAGGCGCCTCCTGTGTTGCCCATACCTACGGATACAAGAAGGCCTCTTTCTCCATCCTCAATGCCCTGTTCAAGGTCAATGCCTATGCAGGATTCAGTTTTTGGAAGAAAAAATCCTATCGAAAAAAAACATGAACCTTCCTACAGACATCCTTCCGGAAAGGCATCCTTTACAACCTTTTCTACCTATCCATGCCAAAATACTGATGTTAGGCAGTTTTCCGCCACAAGGAAAACGATGGTCCATGCCTTTCTTTTACCCTAACATACAGAACGACATGTGGCGCATCTTCGGTCTGATATTCTTCCAGGACAAAGAATACTTTTATGATCGGAAGGAGAAAAGATTTATCATGAAGCGGCTCGTTGCATTCCTTGAAGAAAGAGGCATAGCTCTCTATGACACAGCTACATGTGTAAAAAGATTGAAAAACAACGCATCGGATGCACATCTGGAAATTATAGAAGAAACCGATATCCATTCCCTACTCCACCGCATCCCACAATGCAAGGCCGTCATTGCTACTGGCGAGAAGGCTGCCACAGTAGTAGCCCGCCAGTTCAACCTACCTCCCCTTACTATTGGAAAGGGAATAAAAACACCTTCTATCACCTTCTACCGCATGCCCAGTAGCAGCCGTTCCTACCCATTGGCATTGGAAAAGAAAGCTACTTTCTACCAACAGGCTTTCGAACAGACTGTTCCGGAAATCTTCCTTCCCACTTCTGTCTGACAGAAGTCTTCAACAAAAGAGACTGCCAGGACAAGACAAACGGTTACTCCTTGTCCAAATGGAGGATGACTCCCAACGTGCCATACACAGGATAGAGAGTCTGTTCTATGGTTTTGAATCCACTATGATGGATTCCACTCAGTCCCCAATTGATATCTGCATACACTCCCGTCTTCTTTCCAATGCTCCACTCGGCACCCAGACCGATACCCCACTGCCAATGACGCATATCGGAAGAGAAATCATAACGTCCCTTTGTACGTTCGTCACCACCTACCAGAATCTTGGGACCTGTAGGATCGGTCACACGGAGATAACCATCATGGGCATATCCTTCAAATGAGGGCGACAACAGATAAGAGAAATAGGGACCTGCATCCAGGCGAAACTGACCGACTGTGTATGACATACGAACAGGAACAGTGAACATCCACTGAGCCACACGTGTCTTGACATCTCCTGTAAACCGACCTGCCAGAGTCTCTCCGCCACGAACTATCTCCATACGATAGTCTTTCACTTCGGCATCCTCACTCATGCCTTTGTTTTCAAACCTGATACCGACGGATGCCCCCCACTGCCGTGTCCACATGTAACGGGCATCAGCTCCTAACTGGAGATTGTTGGTCAGCGTAAAACTGTTGAGTTGACGAATAGAGGCCGGCATCCCGATGGGAATTGTCCCACCTATAGAATAGCCGATGCGAAAGCTATAATCCAACCCTTTCCAAAAACTCTGTGCACGTCCTTCCGACAGAAGAGCCGACAAAATACAAGATATAACCAGTAATGTTTTTTTCATCTTCCTCAATTATAACATCATTCACAGACTACTTCCACCTCGTCTATACACAGGGTGCTGCCGATAGCCCCCTTAAAGTAATCACCTTCCTGACTGGAAGAAAACACAAGAGTGAGGCTATATCCTCTGGAAGCCAGCAACAACGGGTCTATTGGCTTTCTATAGATGAAAGGAACCTCAAAGCGTGTCCAGCTGTCAACAGGACGCACATATCCCATATCGGCTATGGCTACAATCAGACTACTGGTCTTTACATCCTCACCAGACAGCGTCACAGCCTGTCCATTGGCGTCATGATTGACAAAAAGAACCGCATAGATGGCTGCACTGTCGGCGAGTTCAGGACACAGATGCCCATTTTCATCCTTATACTCAGGACCGGGCTGATAGGTATAGTATCCCGAGAAACTGATGGGTTGGCGGTCGAAAGGGACACCGAATCTGGTAGAATTCAAAGGAGAAATCAATGCCGAAGTCAGATTGAAAGTGCCCAAAAACAGATTGCCGGCAGCAATAGGTTTGCCGACCGATTCTCCCAAGGCACCTGTACTCAAGGTGGTGAGTTGCACTGCCCAACCCTTGTAACCTTCCTGCTTGGGCACCGTAGGATATTCCATAGGAGAAGCACTGCCTTTAGTAAGACCGAATCCTGCATTTCCTGAAGCCCACTCATTGGCCCAACTGCCATCTTCCTTCTGATTCTGCCAAATATAGTATTTCTGCCGGGTATTCTCCAACATGAACTGCTCAAAGGAGTAAGACACAGTATCCTTCCCAGTCTCTTGAACAGCGAAGAAGCCCACCTTATAGTCTCTATGCCAAAGACCATTTTCCGAAACAACACGATAGGCTACCGGACCACGACTGAAATCATGTTCCGAGCCACTGGGAGGATAGATGGATGCTCCTTCCGTCAACAAGAAGAAAGGCGACATACGGGACACATCGGCTCCCGTCTTCACCTTGAAAGTGACCACGCTGTCAGTTTCCAGTACTGTCACCAGCGTATCGGAAAGATAGAAAAACACATCCTCGGGCGAAGCCATGCTCACATAGGATTTCAGAATATCACACTCGGCATTGGGAGCCTCATCCTTGAAACAGGAAGAAAACAACAACATCAAGGAAGTCAGCAGAACACACCATCCATTTTCAAAAGAATTACCCATGGTATACTGTTTCATATTTTTCACCGCAAAAATAATTAATAAGATTCATTCTCCACCACTCTGCCTACCACAAAAAACATACCCACCCACTCTTGGTAAGGAAATTCAACAGATGATGGAAAAACAAATGCTTTTCACACAAGCAACCAAAAAAATGAGTACCTTTGTAACAACTAATCCAAACAGCTTAAAACGAATCCAATAATTCTACCTATTATGAGACTCATTATTCAAAAAGACTATGACGGCATGTCCAAATGGGCAGCCGAGTATGTGATTGACAAAATCAACGCTTTCCAACCCACCAAAGACAAACCATTTGTCTTGGGTCTGGCCACAGGTTCTTCTCCCGAAGGTTTCTATCGCGAAGTGGTGGCAGCCTACAAGGCAGGACGTATATCCTTCAAGAATGTAGTTACCTTTAACATGGATGAATATGTAGGGCTACCCGTAGAACACCCTGAAAGCTACCATTCATTCATGTACCGCAACCTCTTTGACCATGTAGACTGCCCGAAGGAAAACATCCATATCCTTAACGGACTGGCAGAAGACCTGGATGCAGAATGTGCCAATTATGAGAAACAAATTGCCTCCTACGGAGGAATTGACCTCTTCTTAGGAGGTGTAGGACCTGACGGACACATTGCATTCAACGAGCCTGGAACCTCATTCGCCAGCCTTACCCACAAACAGGCACTGACCAAGGATACCCTCATTGCCAACTCACGCTTCTTCGACCATGATGTCAACAAGGTGCCCAAGTATGCTCTTTCTGTAGGTGTAAAGACCGTAACCTCTGCCAAAGAGGTACTGATTGTCGCCAATGGACACAACAAGGCACGTGCCCTGCGTGAAGCAGTAGAAGGAGCTGTGAGCCATATGTGTACCATCACCTGTCTTCAGATGCATCCCCAAGGCATCATCGTCTGTGACGAGGAAGCCGCTGACGAACTGACCGTGAAGACCTACAAGTACTTTAAAGAAATGGAGGGCATCGACTAAAGAACAACTACTGCCATCTGTATTTCTCTTCTATAGCCAAGAGGAATCCTGCTGATTCTCTGCAGATGACAGTAGAATTTCAAAATGCACAAAAGGGTGTCGTAATCACTACGCCACCCTTTTTCTAATCAATTTTACTATGATTAAATATTCAAGTTCAATTTACCTATAACATGTTCAACCAATAACTCTCAAATGTTCCTCTTTTCGGATGCAAAATTCGGCAAATGTCAACACTTGTCAATCCATTTTCTATGGTTTGTATCAATAGTTGCCATCGGCCATCCTTCATCCTGCTCACGGAGAAATATCCTATAAAGCCTTCAATTCAATACGGAAGACTGTACCCTTTTCAGCATCAGAGGATTTTACATAGATACGTCCGTGATGATATTCCTCGATAATACGTTTGGAAAGGGACAGTCCCAGACCCCATCCTCGCTTCTTGGTAGTATAACCCGGGTCGAATATCGTACGGAACTTGTTCTTGGGAATACCTCTGCCTGTATCCCATACATCAATAGCTATCACCCCGTCAACAGGAGGAAAAAGAGTAATGCCGATCTCTCCCTTGCTGGTCATTGCATCAACTGCGTTCTTGCACAAGTTCTCCACTACCCATTCAAACAAAGGAGGACACAGAGGAGCTACCACCGCAGTATGAGGGAAATGACATTGAAGGGTAACCTTGCCATGGGGCAAACGTTTGGTCATATAGTCAGTCACATGCCATAATACTTCCTTGAGATCTGTAGACTGTATCTCCGGTTGTGAGCCGACCTTGGAAAAACGGTCAGCAATAAGTTGCAGACGAGCAATATCCTTACCCATTTCAGGCAGGACCGGGTCATCAGGATAAGACTCCTTGAGAATCTCCTCCCATGCCATCAAGGAAGAGATAGGTGTTCCCAGTTGATGGGCAGTTTCCTTAGTGAGTCCTATCCACACTCTATTCTGTTCTGCACGTTTCAGATGCAAGAGGGTGACTATAATGACAATGACAAACACCAGCAGGATAGCAATCTGCACATAAGGGAAGACAGCCAATTTCTTTAATACCGTGGAATCTTCATAGATGATTTCCATGTATCCGTCGGGCGTATCATTGTAATTGATTCTGATAAAATACCCCTCCTTCTTCATCCGTTCTGCACATCTGCGCAGATAATCAATGGAATCCTGGGAAGATGATTCTCTGACTGTTATATTACGATATTGCTCAATATCACCATGTGCATTGCGCACAATGACAGGAATCGTGCTATTGTCATTGAGAACACTCAGTACAAGGTCAAGATCAGTATTCTCATCCGCATTATTGAGTGCTGCCATAGCATCTGCCCATACTGCCATCTTGGATGAAGATTCCTGCTTGAGTTCCTCCACCAGAGAATGGGAGAAAACCAGGAAAAAGGCCGCAATGCCTATGGCGGCCAACATCAGAAGATACTTGATACTTTTATTGCGCTGAACCCATTGCATATTTCATCATTTCCCTGTAGGAACAACAAAAATAAGGACAATAATTGGAACAACCTGCATTTTCCCTATTCTTTTAGTCATCATCTATAGGAAGAAAACAACACAAAGCATTAATTTTGCACATTATGCCTACATTTGATATTGTTTCTTCGTATGAACCCACAGGTGACCAACCAGAAGCTATCCGGCAACTCACTGAAGGTATCTTGAGCAACAGGTCTTCACAAGTACTGCTGGGAGTAACCGGTTCAGGAAAGACATTCACCATTGCCAATGTCATACGCAATGTCAACAAACCGACCCTCATACTCAGCCACAACAAGACACTGGCCGCACAGCTCTATTCAGAATTCAAGGGTTTCTTTCCCAACAACGCCGTGGAATACTATGTGTCCTACTATGACTACTATCAGCCTGAAGCCTACATTTCTTCCACCGACACTTATATAGAGAAAGACCTGGCCATCAACGAGGAAATAGACAAACTGCGATTGGCAGCCACTTCCTCCTTATTGTCAGGAAGAAAGGATGTAATAGTAGTCGCTTCCATCAGTTGTATCTACGGAATGGGCAATCCGAGTGCATTCTATGACAATGTCATCTCCCTCAAGACCGGCATGACTATCAGCCGCAATTCCCTGATGAAGAAACTTGTCAGTTCTCTCTACGCACGCAATGATATCACCCCTCAACGGGGATGCTTCACAGCTAAAGGAGATACCGTAAAAGTATATCTTGCTTATTCCGACGACGTCATCCGCATCAGTTTCTGGGATGACACCATAGACCGCATCGACTTGGTATCTGCTGAAAGTGGTAACCGTATAGCTTCTTTTGATGAATACAGAATATATCCCGCCAATCTCTTTCTGACCACAGAAGAGACTCAGATGGAAGCCACACGTCAGATAGAAGCCGACCTGACTGTGCAAGAAGCCCTCTTCAAGGAACAGGGAAAGACTCTGGAAGCCAAACGCCTGCATGAACGCGTCACTTATGATGTGGAAATGATCAGAGAATTGGGACATTGTAGCGGAATAGAGAATTATTCCCGCTATTTTGACGGAAGAGCTCCCGGGACAAGACCCTACTGCCTGCTGGATTTCTTCCCCAAGGATTTCCTGTTAGTCATAGACGAAAGCCATGTCAGTGTGCCCCAACTACGTGCCATGTATGGTGGCGACCGTAGCCGAAAAGAGTCATTGGTACAATATGGTTTCCGACTGCCTGCCGCCTTAGACAACCGGCCTCTAAAGGAAGAAGAGTTCTGGCAACTGGTACACCAAACTATCTTTGTCAGTGCAACACCTGCCGACTTTGAGTTGCAACGAAGTGAAGGCATCGTTGTCGAACAGGTCATCCGACCTACAGGCCTATTAGACCCATCCATCGAAATACGTCCTACCATCAACCAACTGGATGACTTGATGGAAGAAATCCGCATCATCAGCCAGAAAGATGAAAGGATACTGGTGACAGCTCTGACCAAACGAATGGCTGAAGATCTCACACAATATCTGATGAACCATGGTATCCGTGCCAACTATATCCACAGCGATGTAGATACCTTAGAGCGTATTCAGATACTGAACGAACTAAGGAAAGGTATCATACAGGTACTGGTAGGTGTGAATCTATTACGTGAAGGTCTGGACCTGCCAGAAGTAAGTCTGGTAGCCATCCTTGATGCCGACAAAGAAGGTTTCCTCAGAAGCCATCGTTCACTGACTCAAACAGCAGGGCGAGCTGCCCGCAACATCAACGGTAAGGTCATCATGTATGCTGACACCATTACAGAAAGCATGCAGAAGACCATCGATGAAACCAATCGTCGCAGAGAGAAGCAAATAAGATATAACACTGAGCACCATATTCAACCCCGACCTATCCAAAAAGAAATCAGTTCGGAACTGGTCAAAGTATCCCATCCACAAAATGAGATATCACTGGTAGCAGAGAAGCAACCTGCCTATGGCATACTGCGTACAGAGAAAGACACAGTAGATACATTGCGAAAGAAGATGGAAGAGGCTGCTGGAAGATTCGACTTCATCCTAGCTGCCCAATATAGGGATGAGATGCTGAAAATGCAGGAGAAACAGAAAAGCAAGTAAGCCCTCTCCCCAATAGGGAATTATTCCCATCCCGTCATCTTCAAGAATTCTTCTTCCGACATCAAAGCCACTCCCAACTGGAGAGCTTTATCTTTTTTAGAGGGACCCATATTGTCTCCCGCCAGCACAAATGAAGTCTTGGAGGAAATACTACTGCCATTCTTGCCTCCCTGACTTTCTATGAATGCCTTGTATTCCTCACGACTATGATGAACAAACACACCGCTGATGACAATAGTCTTACCTTGAAGTACGTTACCGACAGGACTCACAACTGCCGATTCTTCCAATTCAAACTTTACACCCGCCATCTGAAGACGACCTATGAGAAGAAGGTTGCGTTCTTCTTGAAAGAATGACCTGATACTCTCAGCTATGACCTTCCCTACACCCTCCACAGCCAACAACTCATCCATAGAAGCCGACTGCA
Source organism: Prevotellaceae bacterium (assembly GCA_022763905.1). Classification (GTDB taxonomy): domain Bacteria; phylum Bacteroidota; class Bacteroidia; order Bacteroidales; family Bacteroidaceae; genus UBA6382. The sequence continues at coordinate 10,834 of JALERS010000145.1, forward strand.
AGGCGTCAAGCGACTTGAAATGACGTGCCAACTGACTGGCAACCACCTTACCGACAAAGCGGATACCCAAAGCATACAAGGAACGAGTGAACGGTACTTCCAAACTCTTCCGGATACCTTCTATTGTCTTACGGGCAGATTTCAGCTTGCTACCATCCGCACCGCATAATTGTCCTACCTGCAACTGATAGAGATCAGCCGCATCTGCAATCAGATGACGAGAATAATACTCCTCTATGGTCTCTGGACCGATGTTGGCAATATTCATGGCATCCTTACTGATGAAATGGATAATACGTCCCTTGATTTGAGGAGGACAGGCAGTATCATTGGGACAATAGCTGGCTGCCTCTCCTTCATATCTCACCAAAGGTGTACCACATTCAGGACATACAGAGATAAACGACAAAGAGCCTGACTGGGAAGTACCATGCTCACCAGGAACAACTCCCACTATCTGTGGTATAATTTCGCCTGCCTTTTCCACATAAACCCAATCACCACGATGAAGATGAAGTCCTTCCATAATATCAGCATTATGCAGAGAAGCCCTTTTTACTATGGTTCCAGCCAAAAGGACAGGCTCCATCTCTGCCACAGGAGTAACTGCCCCCGTACGCCCCACCTGAAAGATGACATCCAACAAGCGGGTCTTCACCTTCTCAGCCTGAAACTTATAGGCGATGGCCCAACGAGGATTCTTGGAGGTCATACCCAACTGCTGTTGCTGACGTAGGTCATTAACTTTAAGCACAATGCCATCGGTAGCGACAGGAAGGGAACTGCGCTGTGTATCCCAATAGTCAATGAACGCATAGACTTCTTCCAAAGAACGTGCCACCTTGGTAGCACTGGATGTCTTAAATCCCCAATTGGCCAAGGCCAACAAATTGTCTGAATGACATGAAGAAGGCAACTGGTCCCCCAGCATATAATAAAAATAGGCATCCAACCCTCTAGTGGCAACCACCTTACTACTCTTGCTTTTCAATGTACCGGAAGCAGCATTGCGGGGATTGGCAAAAAGGGCTTCTTCCCTCAACTCACGTTCTGCATTCAAACGTTCAAAACTACTCCATGGCATCAGAACTTCGCCTCGGACCTCAAAACTATCCGGGCATCCTAGAGAAGGATCAATAGTCAACGGTACGGAGCGGATGGTTCTCACATTGGCAGTGACATCATCCCCCTTGCTACCGTCACCACGTGTAACAGCACGTACAAGACGTCCGTTTTCATATAGCAAGGAAATAGACAGACCATCGAATTTCAGTTCGCAGCATATTTCAAAAGGAGCTCCCGACAGTCCTTCACTGACTCTGTGCCAGAAATCGCTTACCTCTCCTCTATTATAGGTATTGGCCAATGACAGCATAGGATAACGATGTTCCACTTGAATAAAGTCACTACTGATATCACTTCCAACACGCTGGGTGGGAGAATTGGGGTCAAACATCTCTGGATGGAGAGCCTCCAAATCCTGCAGTTCATGCATAAGACTGTCAAACTCCCTATCACTTACCACAGGAGCATTCTTTACATAATACAACTCATTGTACTTGTGCAACAACTGGCGCAATTCCAGTATACGGTCTTTCTCTTCCATTTATAAAAAAGCTGTTTTGGCAGACCAAAAATAAAGAAAATACAGTACTTTTGCAAGACGATAAGCAACAAAAAGTTTTTCCAAATACCTTTTTCCCACTGCCAAAGCCATGAGAATAGACATCATTACCGTTCTGCCTGAAATACTAGAAGGTTTTTTCAATCAGTCTATCCTGATGAGGGCTCAGAAAAAAGGATTGGCAGAAATCCATTTGCATAATCTTCGAGACTATACTGCAGATAAGCACCGAAGAGTAGATGACTATCCTTATGGAGGTTTTGCCGGTATGGTCATGCAGTGTGAGCCTATAGACAACTGCATTTCCTCCTTAAAAAGCCAACGTCACTATGATGAGGTCATCTTTACATCGCCCGATGGAGAACAATTTACCCAATCTGTCGCCAACGGATTGTCACTTTACGAGAACATCATCCTGCTATGTGGCCACTATAAAGGCATAGACCATCGGATACGTGAACATCTTATCACACGAGAAATCAGCATTGGTGATTATGTGCTCACCGGAGGAGAACTGGCAGCTGCCGTCATTGCCGATGCCGTAGTAAGGATTATCCCTGGAGTAATAGGTGACGAACAGAGTGCTTTGTCCGACTGTTTTCAGGACAATCTACTAGCAGCACCAGTCTATACACGTCCTGCTGACTACAAAGGATGGAAAGTACCTGACATTCTGTTAAGCGGTGACGAGGCCAGAATAAAAGACTGGGAAATCAACCAATGCTATGAACGTACACGGCTACTGCGTCCTGACCTGCTAGACGAAGACTGAAACGATATTCCTGACAACCTACCCTGAGCGAAAAAAATCCATCCTAACAGATATATTTCCAATTCATTTCATAAAAACCAGATGAAAGACAAGATGAACAGGAGAGAATTCCTGGAGCAGCTAGCAGGATGGTCAGGCATTATTTTGGCTGCTAACCTTCCAGAAAAAGCATTGGCAGAAGTAACCCGACAGACAGGGAATGTACAGAGTCTCAATATCCAGTCCATCACCATTCCTATCGGTCTTCCCCAACCTTTCAAGGTACTTCATATCTCCGACACTCATTTGGTAAGAGTAGATGGCCGTGATGACGAACTGAAAAGAAAACTGGCTGCATTGCGCTATGACAAATACCGCTGGGCCGAACATTGTCTCAATGCCGCTATAGAATATGCCAAAGACCACCACATGCCTCTTGTCCATACCGGAGACATGTATGACTTCATTACAGAAGCCAATCTGGACCTCACAGCCTCTTACTTCAAAAGTGCCAATTGGATAACTGCTGTAGGCAACCATGAATTCAATATCTACCTCCAAGAGGCCCCACATGATCAGGCCTACAAGGAAAAGAGCATAAAGGAAGTACAGTCTGCCTTCCCCAATAATATTGAATTCTCTTCTCAGGTTATTAATGGTGTCAACTTCATTTCCCTTGACAATTCATTTTTCAAAATATCTGAAAAACAATGGGAACTCTTTGAAAAAGAAACAGCACGGCAACTTCCCATGGTGCTACTCTGTCATATCCCTTTCTACACACCCGAACATTGTCGCTTCAATCTCGGCAAAACATTCCGGGTTGGCAATATGGTAGGTGCCCCTCGAGAAGTGACAGATACCTACAAAGGAAAACAAGGCAGTTCCTATACCGATATAGACAAGAATGGAGAATGGCGAAAATTCCGTCTGTCACAAAGAGCAGACAAGACCACTTTGGAATTCTATCATTGGCTTAAAGAAAACACTTTGCTCAAAGGTATCCTGTGCGGGCATTGCCATCATTTCTATCAAGAGCGCTTTTCTCCTACTGCCATTGAGTACTGCGTAGGTGCCAACTTCAGAGGAGATGCCTACGAGGTGACTTTCAGTTGAAAATGTCTTGCTTGTTAATGCCCCGCAGACTTACAGATAGAAATCTTCTGTAAGAAGCCGATACTCACTGGTACGTTCTCCTTGAGCATTCATGAGACATAGGATGCTGCTCTCCAAAGGCTTCTTTTGCTTTCCGAATGCCAACAACGACCGCTTGGGAGACTTTCCCTGACGGGTACAGACATCCGTACGCCGATATAAATAGAGATTGTGCTCCCAGCACTTCCATATAAAATCATCGGCAATCGTTAACGGAATCACCACCTCAAATACCCCATCTTCCATAAGAAATTCTGATACGAAAGCTATAATCGTCTCATGGAGTTCCGTTCCTGCACAACGAGCATTATCACGTCTCCCATCCCGAGAAGAGGGTGATGATATATAGAATGGTGGATTGCTGACAATTTCATCAAAGAGACCATTGGGATGGTAATGCTCTATACCGATATGTAACATTTCCAACCTCTCCTTCCATGGAGAGCGTTGAGCATTCATCCTTGCTTCTTCTACTGCCCATCCATCTATGTCAATCCCGATTACAGAAGCTTGACGGGTACGTTGTGCCAGCATAAGAGAAATAAGTCCGGTGCCTGTGCCAATATCAAGAATCTGTCCCTCTCTTGCTTCAGCCCAAGCACCTAGAAGTACACCATCAGTACCCACCTTCATTGCTGACAGCTGTTGGCTGACAGCAAATTGGCGGAATCGGAAATCTGCGTCTTTCACTGCAGGAGGAGGCAGAATTTCCAATCAGTCAATAAATTCAAAACCAGTATAAGGAACCAGAGCTTGAGGGATACGTATGCCTTTTTCCGTTTGGTTATCCTCAAGAATGGCTGCCAGAATACGGGGTAAAGCCAAAGCAGAGCCGTTGAGCGTATGGCAGAGTTCTATTTTCTTATTATCCTCCCTACGGTAACGGCATTTGAGCCTGTTGGCCTGATAGGTATCGAAATTGGATACAGAGGACACTTCCAACCAGCGTCCCTGTGCTTCAGAGTAGACTTCAAAATCATAACAGATAGCAGAAGTGAAGCTCTGGTCTCCTCCACACAGACGTAGTATTCGATAAGGCAATTCCAACTTCTTCAACAGGCCTTCCACATGATCCAGCATCTCCTGATGACTCTGACGGGAATGTTGAGGCGTATCAATACGAACTATCTCAATCTTGGAAAACTCATGCAGACGATTGAGTCCTCTGACATCCTTGCCATAGGAGCCAGCCTCCCTTCTGAAACACTCTGTATAGGCGCAGTTCTTAATAGGAAGTTCTTTCTCGTCCAGGATAACATCACGATAAATATTGGTGACCGGCACTTCAGCAGTAGGAATGAGATAAAGATCATCCACTTCACAATGGTACATCTGTCCTTCCTTATCAGGTAGCTGTCCAGTACCGTATCCAGAAGCAGCATTCACTACAGTAGGCGGCATAATTTCCGTATAACCCGCCTTATTGGCTTCTGCCAAGAAGAAATTGATAAGGGCACGCTGTAGCTGAGCACCCTTTCCGATATAGACGGGAAATCCAGCGCCACTGATTTTCACTCCCAAGTCAAAATCTATCAGATGATATTTCTTGGCTAATTCCCAATGAGGCAGTTGGGCTTCACCATTTTGAGGAACCGTATCCCAATTACCAACAGTATCATCTGGTCTGCATTCACGCAGAGAAGATTTTACCACCACATTGGCTGATGCATCAGCCCCTTCAGGCACTTCATCATAGGGAACATTGGGAACAGTCAACAACAGATTTTTCAAGTTCTCTTCAGCCTGTTCCTTCTCCTTCTGGAGTTCCTTTCCTATCTCCTTCAGTGAAGCAACTTCCCGTTTGATAGCTTCCGCCTCTTCGCGTTTGCCTTCGCGCATAAGCAGTCCAATACTTTTGGCTGATGAATTCTGCTTCGACAAATTCTCATCCAGCTTCATCTGGCATTCCTTACGCTTGTCATTGTAGGCATTCAGCATGTCTACTACTTTCTCGGCTTCCGGGAAATGTTTTTTCTGCAATCCCTTGATAGTAGATTCCTTTAATTCGGAAAATTGGGTGATAGTAAGCATATCTCCTTTTATTATTATATACGGTTCAGTTATGACATGCAAATTTACACATTAATTGTCACAAGTGCTTTCCTATGGTCAAATATTTATATCATTCTGTAAGGTATTCTATCCTTTGGCGGATAATACGCTGACATACCGGACAGAAAGCAGGTGCTCCTGTGATTCTCATCAAGCAATCGAGAGCTGGCCGATAAACACCATGGGACATATATCCAGCTCCTTCATAAACTCCAATGCGTGTATTGCGTTGTATACTGTCCCCTTCAAAAGGTGGTGTAGGTACAGGAGTTCCCCGAGGAATCATATCTGCCCATTTGGAAGCAAAATCACAACAAGTAGTAATATTCTTCTCCCAGGGCTCCACATCAGGGAAATAGAGGTCATCCCCACCGCTGGAATAATCATACTCATCTCCAAGACCCGCAAAACTATGGCCTAATTCATGAACACATACTGCCAAAGAACGCGGATGACTGGAAGATGTAAGCATATAGGTACCATAAATACCACCACCTCCATATTTGTCAGTATTCACCAAGATGATGATTTCCTCAAAAGGGATACCCACCAATGCATCATGGACATCCCTGAGACGCAAGGTGGTAAGATAGCGGTCACTATAGAATGTATCAAATGATGACCCTAATGCCGTTTCTTTCCAAACCCCTTTGGAAGGTTCACTAGCCCCTTCATCTTGAGAAAAGAGTGTTACAGCAGTCACATTGAATCTATTCTTGAAGTCTGAATAAGGCCGATAAGAGAAAATCCTTTCACACATTCTGGCGGCATCTTGATAGAAAGCTTCAGTCTGGTCATGCCGATAGCCATCACCTACTATAGCAATATCCACACATTCGGCAGGGCCTCCACTCTGCAGAAGTGGCCGACAAGAGCGATGAGCAGGTCCCTTCTTCCTTCGGATGAGAATATCAGAGGGGTCAACAGGTGTCTCCCAAAAACCTACTGTACGCTGGCGACTATCCTGCAAGGACACTTGAACCAGTACCTTTCGTCTAGGCATCGGAGCCATCAGGCAGAGATCAAAAGAACGACAGCAATAACGAGCTTCTTCTGTAGCCTGCCACTCCTGAAAGAGAGTGGAAAAGGAGGTGGCATAAATCAAACAACCTGTTTCAGCATCCTTTACCAGCAACTGACCGGCCCCCTTCACAAAAAGACTGTCCAAATGATGATGCCTTCCTGCCCAGCCATCAAGGGAACTGCACTCCAATAAGCCTATCTGCTGATTGACACTGTCTCCTGTCAACACAAAGTCCATTCTAAGTGTACGGTTCTCAAACCAATCCTCAAATAGGACAGCATTGCGGACAGCATTGCCATGCACTTCACATATCTGCAAACATGCCCATATCGCCACCAGCCATCCAAGCAAGCCTCTTTTCATCCAAAAACCAGTCATCTCACATTATTTTCCGCAAAAATACGAAATTATCTCAATTTCTTCAGCTGACTATCCCCTATCAAGTAGTTTTTGACTCCTTTCACCCTTAAAATCATCCTGATTTTTTCGTACCTTTGCACATTATTATATTGTCAACCATAGACCCTTATAACAGATTCATGGAGCATGCTATCAACGACCTTAGATACCTTAAACTTCTGAGAAGGGACTTTCCCAACATTTCCAAAGTCACTACTGAGATTATCAACCTGGAAGCCATCCTGCATCTTCCCAAGCCTACAGAACATTTTCTTGCAGACCTGCATGGAGAGAATGATGCTTTCCAACATGTGCTCCGTAATGCCTCTGGTAATATCAGAAGAAAAGTAACCGAACTCTTCGGAAACACACTTCGCGAACAGGACATGCGCGATTTGTGTGCCCTTATCTATTATCCCGAACAAAAACTAGAATACATCAAACAGGAGGACAAGAACATCGATGACTATTACCAGACCACACTCAACCAACTGGTAGCCATCTGCCGACGGGTATCGTCCAAATATACTCGTTCCAAGGTAAGAAAAAACCTCCCGCAAGAGTTTTCCTACATCATCGAAGAACTTCTTCATGAATCTACTGATGACCACAACAAGGAGGCCTATGTCAATGTCATTATCAAGACCATCATAGCCACCCGGCAAGCCGACCATTTCATCAAAGCCCTCTGCTATCTTATCCAACGCCTCTCCATTGACCAATTACATATTCTGGGAGATATCTACGACCGTGGACCTGGTGCCCACCTTATCATGAATACCTTGGAAACCTATCATCAATGGGACATCCAGTGGGGCAACCATGATATTCTATGGATGGGTGCAGTAGCAGGCAATCCTTGTTGCATGGCATCAGTCATCCGTCTGTCTCTTCGTTATGGCAACACCCAAACCCTGGAAGATGGTTATGCCATCAACCTTGTTCCCTTGGCCACATTTGCCATGGAACAATACAAGAATGACCCTTGCACCCCATTCGCCCCCATTCTGGAAGACAGTCAGAATAATATATCAGAAAAGACCCGCCGTTTTATCAGTCAGATGCACAAGGCAATTTCCATCATACAATTCAAGTTGGAAGGACAATTGTACAAGAAGCATCCAGAATGGAAGATGGAAGACAGATGCCTTCTGGAACATATTGACAAGGAAAAGGGTACCATCATCCTGAACGGCAAAGAATATCCCCTTAAAGACCATTTCTTCCCCACTCTGATGACTGATAATCCTTACCAGCTTTCACTCGAAGAAGAAGATGTTGTCAATTCTCTTTGCCATACTTTCCAGGTAAGTGACAAACTCAATAATCACATAGCCTGCCTACTCTCCCACGGCAGTATGTATGGCATCTACAATGACAATCTCCTCTTCCACGCCTCCGTACCTCTTGACAAAGACGGCCACTTGAAAGAAACCGATGTATGCGGAAAGAAAGTCAAAGGAAGACAATTGATGGATTGTACCGAGCAGGTGGTAAGGCTTGCCTATGACCAAAGTGCATCACCGAGCGAAAGGGAGAAAGGCAAGGATTATTATTGGTATCTATGGTGTGGCCCAGACAGCCCTCTCTTCGACAAGTCCAAAATGGCTACGTTTGAGCGCTATTTTATCAAAGACAAATCCACCCATCAGGAAGAAAAGGGATGGTACTATCAACTGCGTGACAATGCAGAGATATGCGACCGTATTATGGATGAGTTTGGACTGGCAGGACCCCATCGTCACATCATCAATGGTCATGTACCCGTACGCGTATCAGGAGGAGAGAGTCCTATCAAGGCTGGAGGCAAACTGATGGTCATTGATGGTGGATTCGCCAAAGCTTACCATGACACAACAGGTATAGCAGGTTATACCCTTGTTTACCACAGTCGGGGATTCCAGCTTGTCCAACACACCCCCTTCACCAGCAAGGAAGAGGCTATCAAGAATGGTACCGACATCAAGAGCATCACCCAGATTGTAGAAATGACCGGCCAACGTGAAATGGTCAATGACACCGACAAAGGAGCAGAACTCAGGACACAAATCAAAGACCTTCAAGACTTGCTCCTAGCTTACCAAAAAGGTATTCTCAAAGAGAAATAACAGGAAGAGAAGTCTCGAGGACTCTTCCCTTATACCTTATTATATATAATATCTTCTTTGTAAAGAAAGGCACTTGTCAAATAGACACAAGTGCCTTTCTTATTTCCTCCTGCAGTTTCTCTCTTGTATTATCTTGACAGTAAATTGATAGTATGTCGAAAGGTGTTGACCATATCGGCAGCATTCTGGGAAGGTTTCAGATTGTTGGAGACAAAGGGTTGCAAAGCATTTTCAAGACGCTGGAGAGATTTTCCCTTCAACTGCCGACGCAATATCTTCACCTTCTCAAA
>JALERS010000005.1 GCA_022763905.1 Prevotellaceae bacterium
TGTTTGTAGAATGGAGAGGAAAAGTTTTGGGCACAAATACTTGCAGATTCAAATAAAAGTAGTACTTTTGCATCGTCTTACCGACACGATGCCCAGATGGCGGAATAGGTAGACGCGCTGGTCTCAAACACCAGTGCCGCAAGGCATGCCGGTTCGATCCCGGCTCTGGGTACTATAAACACAGCAGGGAATCTTCTTGAAAGATTCCCTGCTGTGTCGTAGTATATGGATTATTCTTCAAGTCCTACACTGAACGAGAAGACGGCAGGACTGACACCGTTCGGAATAAGAGCCAAAAAAACCTGTGGGCTGAGCCCGCAGGTTTCAATCTCTCTAAAAGTTCTTGTAGCAGACAATTACTCAGCAACAGGAGCTTCAGCAGGAGCCTCTACAGAGTCAGAATCGCAAACTACAGAGTCAGAATCGCAAACAGCTGCGATAGAATCGCTATCAGCAACGGGAGCTTCCTGAGCTGCTTTGTTACCACAAGATGCGAAAGACATAGCTGCAACGGCTACAAAAACCAAAACTAACTTTTTCATTTTCTTTGTCTTTTAAGTGTAAAACAATTAATTGCTTATTAAAACCGGTGCAAAGGTACAACCTTTTACATTGCTACCAATAAAAAATCTGCATTTTTTTATCCTGTAATATGTAACTTTTTTCTATTATACTGATATTCAGTGATATAATTTGATGTTTTCTTGGCTTTAATTTGAAAATCAGAGATAGCAAACATAGTCATGTGGAAATCTGACTGTTTTTCAACTTAGTCATTCGAGGGGTTTTTACTAACTTTGTACAGATATAATGACCTATACTTCTGTCCAATGAGCGACATTCTACATAACAAAGCTGCCAAATTCATTTCTCTGGGCTGCAAACTGAACTTCGCCGAGAATTCTACCGTGTGTGACCTTATGGAAAAGAGAGGGGCACACAGGGCAGCTCCTGATGAACAGGCAGACATCTGCATCATTAATACCTGCACTGTAACGGAGACGGCCAACCACAAGTCGAGGCAGGCCATCCATAAGGTCATCAAGGAAAACCCAGGGGCTTTTATTGTGGTCATGGGGTGTTATGCGCAGATGCAAGCGCATACTCTTGCTGAAATGGAAGGAGTCGACCTGGTGGTGGGAATGGAACACAAGGGCAGGGTAGTGGATATGCTGGAGGAACGTTTGCAGGAAAGAAACGGATTGAATGCCTGTCTGCATGAAGCGCATACTACTGCCAGAAAGGATATCAAAACTTTCGTTCCTTCTTGCTCACGAGGCAACCGTACACGCTATTTTATCAAGATACAGGACGGGTGTGACTATTTCTGCTCTTATTGTGCTATTCCCTATTCACGGGGAAGAAGCCGAAACGGAAGTATTGAGTCGCTCGTGAAACAAGCTGAACAGGCGGCAGCGGAAGGAGGAAAGGAGATTGTCATCACGGGTGTGAATATCGGCGACTTTGGCAAAAGTACTGACGAGCGTCTGATGGATCTTCTGAAAGCGCTGGACAGAGTGGATGGAATTGAACGTTTCAGAATCTCTTCGATAGAACCTAACCTGCTCACGGAAGAAATCATTGACTTCTGTGCATCCTCACGTGCGTTTATGCCTCATTTTCATATCCCTTTGCAGAGCGGCAGTGACGGGGTGCTTTCCCTGATGAGAAGGAAGTATGATACGGCTCTCTTCCAAAGCAGGATAGACTATATACATGCTGCCATGCCGGATGCTTTCATCGGTGTGGACGTCATAACAGGTACTAGGGGGGAGACTCCCCAACTATGGGAAGAGTCGCTGGCGTTCATACGTCAGTTGGATGTGGCGCAACTGCACGTGTTTCCTTATTCTGAACGACCGGGTACTGCAGCGCTATCCATTCCGTACCGGGTCGATGAAAAGGAGAAGCACCGCAGATGTCATGCTTTGATCAACTTGTCGGAGGAAAAGCGGAAGGATTTCTACCAACGCTTTGTGGGATCTGTGCGTACTGTACTCACGGAACATGCCGTAAGTCGGGCCAAAGGGTTTACCGACAATTATATCCAAGTGGAGATGCCGGATAAGGATATGAATCCCTTGCTGAGAGACAACCGGCTGGTTAAAGTGCATCTGGATGCTCTCAATGAGAAGCAGGATGCTGTGGTAGGACATATTGTTGAAACGTGAAGGGGGGATTTCCTGAATCTCTCCCTATTATAGACATAGGACATGAAGAAGAAAATTGCTGTCGTTATCCTGAACTGGAATGGTGCCGAAATGATGCGCCGCTTTCTGCCGTCGGTGGTCGCCTATTCGGACGAGGCGGAAGTGATTGTGGCAGATAATGGGTCTACTGACCATTCCATCGAAATGCTTAGGAAGGAGTTTCCTTCAGTTTCGCTTATCTTGCTGGACCGCAATTATGGATTTGCTGAAGGTTACAACAAGGCGTTGGAACAACTGGAGCATCCTTATGCTTTGTTGCTCAATTCGGATGTGGAAGTGACGGAGGGATGGCTGAAACCTCTGCTGGACTATATGGAAAGCCATCCCAATACGGCTGCGTGCCAACCTAAAATAAGGGCGCAGCGGCATCCTTCAGCCTTTGAACATGCAGGGGCTGCAGGGGGATACATGGACAGTTTGGGTTATCCGTTCTGTAGGGGAAGGATAATGGATGTCGTAGAAGAAGACAATGGTCAATATGACCAGGTGGCGCAGGTGTTCTGGGCTACGGGGGCTGCGCTGATGGTCCGCACAGACGTCTATCAGCAAATGGGGGGATTGGACGGACGGTTCTTTGCCCATATGGAAGAGATTGACCTTTGCTGGCGCATGAGATGCAGAGGGTGGAAACTGGTATGTGTGCCCCAATCGACGGTCTATCATGTGGGAGGTGCTACCCTCAACAAAAGCAATCCGAGGAAAACCTACCTGAACTTCAGAAATAACCTGCTCATGATTTACAAGAATGCCAGTGAGAAAAGTCTGAAGACTATCCTAAGATGGCGAACATGGCTGGACATGACGGCCATGATGCAGATGCTGCTGACAGGGAAACCTAAAGATGCTGCTGCCGTATGGCGGGCAAGAAGGGATTTTCATAGGATGAAACCTGACTTTGAAACCTGCAGGAAGGATAATCTGAGGCAAACTGTTACAACGGATATTCCGGAAATGATGAAGGGTTCTGTCCTCTGGCAGTTTTACGTGAAACGGCACAAGACTTTTGCTGATCTGACACAAGGGAATACTTCCCTGAACATTTCTAATGAACATCATCCATGACCGAGGAATACAACAATACTCATCTGGCCCCAGGGCTCTATCTGATACCCGTTACATTGGGAGAGACACCGCTCTTACAGGTCCTGCCGGAATACAATACTCCTATCATCAAGAGTATCCGCCACTTTATAGTGGAGGAAGTAAGGACGGCACGACGTTTTCTGAAATCGGTGGACAAAAGCATTGATATTGACAGCCTGCACTTCTATCCTATGGGTAAGCATGCCGACCTGTCGCTGTTTAGACAATATTTGGAACCCTTGAAACAGGGTGAACCGATGGGTGTCATCTCAGAAGCGGGATGTCCTGCCGTAGCTGACCCGGGTTCGTATGTGGTGGCCCTTGCTCATGAGATGAACATCAAGGTGATTCCTCTGGTGGGGCCTTCATCGATTATATTGTCATTGATGGCTTCGGGATTCAATGGCCAGCAATTTGCCTTCCACGGATATCTACCTATAGATGCTTCTGCCAGGGCTGCGAAAATAAGAAGGATGGAGGAGGTTTCGCGTCTGGACCATCAGACCCAGATATTCATTGAGACGCCTTTCCGCAACAGGCAATTGATGGAAGATCTGCTGAAGACGTGCAAGAACAGTACACGGCTCTGTGTGGCTGCCGGTATAACCTGTCCCAACGAATACATCAGAACTGCTACCATCAAGCAATGGAAAGTGGAGCATTGGCCTGATTTGCATAAGGTGCCTGCTGTCTTCCTGCTCTTTGCCTGAAGAAAAGGAGCCTCTCCTCGTTCCTCTCCTAGGAGAGGATGTGCTATCGGTGCTCTATACATTATTATATATATAAGGTGCTAGGGGGTACATCGTTTTCAAGTGGGTACAAGAATCGTGCGGGATGGATGGTAGCTGATTTCTATCCTTATAGGCACAAAAAGGAAGGGGAAGACATGGTTTCTGTCCTCCCCTTCCAGATATCCCGCTAGTGACGGGCTAAAAATGAATTGTGTATGAGAAAAGTATTTTTATCTTAGGGAATCACTAGCTTGTAGCCTTCTCCGTGTACGTTGAGAATTTCTACCTCCTCATCGGCCTTGAGGTATTTACGGAGTTTGGTGATATATACGTCCATGCTGCGGGCATATACGCGATTGTCATCTTCCCAAATCTTGTTGAGGGCCAGTTCTCTGGGCAATACGTCATTGGCGTGTTCATAGAGTATGCTCAGAAGTTCGCTCTCTTTGGTAGTGAGTTTGCGCTTTTCTCCATCTATGGCAAGAATCTGCTTATTGCGATCGAAGGTGAATCGGCCGATGGATACGATTACCTCTTCGTTGCGCTGCTTGCCTTTCACTCTGTGAAGGATGGCATCAATACGATAGGTGAGTTCTTCCATGGAGAAGGGTTTGGTGATATAGTCATCAGCTCCCAATTTGAATCCGTCGATGACATCTTCCTTGAGTGCCTTGGCGGTAAGGAAGATAACGGGCATGTCGGGGTTGACTTGCTTGATGTCGCCACAGAGGGTAAAACCATCCTTGCGGGGCATCATTACATCGAGAACACAAATGTCAAACTTGTTCTTGAGGAATTCACGATAGCCTTCTTCTCCGTCCTTGCAGAGGGTGGCGTCATAATTCTTGGCCTGCAGGTATTCGCTCAGCAACATACCCAGGTTCTCATCGTCCTCGCACAGTAAAATTTTCTTCTGGTCTTCCATAATTCAAATGTTTTATCAGTTAGTACTTTCTTTTATCAACGGCAACGAGATGATGAACTCGCTACCTTTTCCCAATTCGCTTTCTACGTGTATCTTGCCATGGTGGAGGTCCACTATGCTCTTCACATAGGCCAAGCCCAGACCGAAACCTTTGACGTCATGGCGGTTGCCTGTGTGGACACGGTAGAACTTATCGAATATCTTTTTCAGGTCTTCATGTTTCATGCCGATACCGTTGTCACGGATTGAGATCTTCAGGTAATCGTGCTCATTCCAAGTGGATACCTTCAAATGGAAGTCTACATCCGGCTTTCTGTACTTGTAGGCATTGTCCATGATGTTGAACAGCACATTGGTGAAATGCATCTCGTCGGCGAATATCTCGTTATCAGTAGCACGGAAATCAGTCTCCAATGAGCCTCCTTCCTTACGAGCCTTGATGCTGAAGGTATTGACGGTATCGCTGATAATCTTGTCTGCCTGCAGATTCTTTCCGTTGAAGCGTATCTTTCTGCCTTCAAAGATGGAGGTTTGCAGTACGACATCAATGAGCATGCGCAGACGGCGTGTTTCATCACTGATGATATTGGCCAGTTGCTGGGTGAACTTCTCGCTCTTGCTGACATTGGGATCCAACAGCATTTGAACAGCCAAGGAAATAGATGAAACGGGTGTCTTCAACTCGTGGGTCATATTGTTGACAAAGTCATTCTTCATCTCGCTCAATTTCTTCTGACGGAAGGACACCACTATGGTGAACATGAAGGTGACCAGCAGAATGATGGTGAAGATGATGGAGGGTAACAGAAACTGCACGGAACTGTACAGATAACTATTCATCTCGGGGAAGTGGATGGTGAGAATGGCATTGTTGGAGGAGGAGTTCAACGGAAGAAGCATCTTCTTGAAGGAATATTCTTCACCTACGGGGGAATAGTCAGGGCAACGGTAGAGTTCTCTTCCAGCATCGGTCTTGACGGTAAAATGATAATCAATATCTATTCCGTTGTTTTTCAACTCGGCTCTCAGACTTTGGTCAAGGAGTTTGTAGTTGATGCTCTTGGAGACAGGAACTTTATTGTTGTCATAAAGGATGGAGATGGCTACTTGGTTGAGAAGTTCACGCTGGCTGAGATACTGCTTCCTGATATAGTCCTTCATGTTCTTGGAAATGGAGGAGTAAGGAGTGGGTACTCGTTTGCGCAAGACAAATCCTTTAGGTAGCTCTACAGGATGGGGCATGGGGCGCATGCTGGATAATTCTCCTTCCAGATTGTGGGGCAACATCTCCGATGGCAAAGGGGTGACAAATGAATCCTTGGATTCCAAAATGTTATTGTCCATGGAATCCAGTTCCCCAGAATGATTGTTGCGGACATATTGTTCCAGACCTTTGGCTGTACGCTCCAGTTCAAGGTCGCGGGATACCAACATCAGACTGCGGCTTACCGATTCGGCAAACTGAACCTTGCGCATGTCAAACATCTGACGGAAATACTTCACCTGCAAATATAGCAATGCAGTGAAGCACAGTCCCATGACAATACAGATGATGATGATGGTCTTCTTTTTCATAACACCACAAAATTAGATGAATTCCTGTGAGTGCTATGATAATTTTTCTTCAATTCTTAAAATTCTAACACTCTTTTAACAGAGTGAACGAAGTTGTATGTCAAATTGACGTATATAAAGACTTTTTCCTCATTAAAAGGCCCAAGAACGACAAGCGTTGTACAACTCTTCTCCGAAGAGATTTTTCCTGAGAATACGGAAATTGGGGGAAATAACGATAGTCATCGGCAGGGAGAGAATGCCATACACTTGACGAGCCTTTCCATGGACGTCACGGTACTGCTTGAAGGGTAATTGAAGGGTATGAACGGACTGATGCCAGAGATGTTCATCCTGGTCCAAGGAAATACCTATTATCTCTATGCCTCGACCATTGAAGTCGTTGTAAATACGCTTCAATGCGGGTAGTTCTTCCTGAAAGGCTGCATGTCCGCTTTCCCAAAAACAGAAGATGGTGAACTGACCATCATTGCAGAAGTCAGACAAATGGACGGTATCACCTTCCATTGACTGAAGGGTTAACTCATGATAGTCGTCTCCTCTCATTGATTTCTTTTCCGTTTCGAGATGAAAAGCCAGTTGCCGGTATAACTGTTGGTGTGACAACAGGGAGGGAAGGGTAACGAAATACTTCTCGGCTTCTGTCACTCCCAGCATCTGAGAGCATTGGGACAGGAGAAAGAGTCCCAGTATATTGTCTTTGTTGTTTTTCAAGGATGGGGTGATGAGGTTTTTTCCAAGTTTCCATCCTGTGGGGGAGAGGGGGAACGGACTGTTATGGCTGATACTGTCCAGATGGGTGCGCAATAAGTGGAGAAGACGGGAGGATAGGGAAGACAACTCTTCATTGGTAGAGGAACCGGATACCTGGTAGCAGGCATCGGTCTTGTTCCAATGGAAGTCCAACAGGTCTGCGTCCATCATGAGGGGAATGCCTTCGGATAGAGAAGGACGAAGGACTAAATAAGCGACATAGGGGGTATCGCATGCTGCAATGGAGAAATGGAATTGTCCGTCGGTGATGGGGGAAGAGTCCAAGCAGATTCCTTCCTGTCCCCAAGAGGACATCAGATAAGCAACGGAATCCTGACAGGAAGGGGAGAGGTGGCCTTGAATCTCACAAGTCATCGATGAGACCAAGATATCCTTACGTGCACTGATGGTAGCGGGGAAGGTCAGGAGGGTCAGCAGGAAGAAGAGAAGTAGATGGTTTTTCATAGGGGCTCATCTGGGAATAGACCGTAGGGGAACGTGTATCTTTGAGCGCAAAGATACAATTTTCCAAGCATCCAAGATACAAGGAGCGGCTTTTCAGATGTCAAAATTTGTTTATCCTGCTGTTGTTGCAGGCAGAGGAAAAAGAAACACCCTGCCGAAATATTCCATTTCGGCAGGGTGCCATATTATAGTACCTATATATAATAATAGGTATAGGTAATCAAGCTTCTTCTGCTTCTACCTTGAAAGTTACTTCAGCAGAAACTTCCTTGTGAAGGTTGATGGTAGCAGTGTATTCGCCTACTTCCTTGACAGAAGGAACGGTGATGGTCTTGCGGTCGATGTTGAAACCTTTATTGGCCAACAGTTCAGCTATCTGAACATTGGTTACAGAACCATAGATGGTACCTGTAGGGCTGACCTTCATAGGAACAATGAGGGTTTCTACCTGAGCAAGCTGCTCTGCCAAAGTCTTAGCTTCTTCAAGGATCTTGGCCAACTTGTGGGCACGCTGCTTCAAATTTTCTGCCAATACTTTCTTGGCGGAAGCGGAAGCAATAACGGCTTTCTTCTGAGGAAGAAGGTAGTTACGGCCATAGCCGTCCTTTACTGTAACGATATCATTCTTGTAACCGAGTCCGGCAACGTCTTCAATAAGTATAATTTCCATAAAGCGTCCTCCTGATTTATTTCATTAAGTCGGTTACAAATGGGAGCAGAGCCAAATGGCGTGCTCTTTTCACTGCCTGAGCTACACGACGCTGATACTTGAGAGAAGTACCGGTAATGCGACGGGGAAGAATCTTACCCTGCTCGTTCAAGAACTTCTTCAAGAATTCAGGATCCTTATAGTCAATGTACTTGATACCGCTCTTCTTGAAACGGCAATATTTCTTCTTCTTGACATCTACTGAAGGGGGAGTCAAGTATCTGATTTCTGATTTTGCATCTGCCATAATTTAGTCCTCCTTTTTGTTTCTTAGTTGTTCACGTTTAGCTGCATAGGCTGCGGCATACTTCTCCATCTTGACGGTCAGGAAACGGATGACACGTTCGTTACGACGGAAATTGATTTCCAGCTTCTTGATGAAAGAGGGATCGGCTTTGTAACCGAACACTACATAGAAGCCGCTGGATTTCTTCTCGATGGCATAAGCCAACTTCTTCATACCCCAGTTCTCCTCATAGAGGATTTCTGCGCCATTGGAGGTCAGAAAGTCACGGTACTTTCCAACCGCTTCCTTTACCTGGTCATCAGATAAAACGGGAGTTAAAATGAAAACGGTTTCGTACTGATTCATACTTACTCAATTAATGATTAAAACGAATAAATGGTTTTTTGCGGGTGCAAAGTTCGCATAATTTTCTCATTCAAACAAGTTTTCATGCAAAAATCTAACTAATTTTGTGTGCACAACCTTATTATATATGGAGAACAGTATCGATTTCCGCTTGGTGTTCAGTCTGATTAATGGTAAAATCAGTACACTCTTCCGCAAGAAAATCAGTGAAGATTTTAAAGAGGCACATCTGGAGATAACCAGTGAACAATGGGATGTACTACTGGCTATCAGTATGACTGACACCTGCACGCAACAACAACTGGGAGAAGCTACTTCTTTCAGTAAGACTACCATATCCCGACTGCTGGACGGACTGGAAGAGAAGGGACTTATCCAAAGAGATAAAAGCAGGGTGGACTGGAGAGCCAACTACATACGCATTACCAGAAAAGGACAAGTGGTGTATAACCAAACGAGACTGGTGGCAGAACAGGCCTTGAAAGATATCTTAAGGGGGCTGACGCGTAACGAGATTGCCATTGCGCAGAAAAGTCTCAGCACCATTATCTCCAATATGAAATTGTTGAGCATGAACAAAAAACGGGAGGCTGATGAGGCGGACCTCCTCCTGAAGAAACGCAGAGAACGACTCATATCCAAACTTATTCTGCACAAGCAGTCCTAACGGGGAGGAAGGGAGAGGATATAAGCTCCGTCGGTACGGATGTCATGACACTCCCTATGCAAAGAGGCGGCTTGTGTCTTGTATGCTTCTGCCCGCTTTGTTCCTAAAGAGGTATCAAGGACAATCATCTTAGGACGGAACAAGGACAGCCAAGACTGCAGAGGCATATAACATCCTTTGGACAGATACAAGACATCTACGGGTAAGGGAGTCTTGACCCGGGCATGTCTCCATATGCTGTCTTGGGCAAGGACAACACGGGTATTGTCGAAAGCAACAATGCCTTGGTGTTCTGATATCCTTCTTTGCTGAATGGCTTCTTTCCAAGACAGGGGAGACATGCGATAGGTTTTCCAGAAAACATCCATGTGGTTTTCTACATTACTGAAAGTGGTACTGTCGCTCCATAGGACAGAGTGGGAGGAGGAATGGATGAAATGAACGGCAGGTCCCGAAGGATGATGGTAAAATACTATTTCGGGGGGAAGACTTCTGCCATAGCGGTCATGCAGCCAACTGAGTCCGAAAGCACATATTGTCAACAAAGACATGACGGCATAACGAAACCGGCGCCCAGTGACAACAAGTAGGAGAACTGTCATTGCAGCATAGGCAAGAAGCATGGTGAGGAGGGAAGGATACACTTCCAGACTTGACCAGGGAAGGCGGGAGATGCTTTCCAGACCAGAACACATGCCTGAAACAACTGCCGACATCAGATGCCCTATCCATAAATGGACCATGTCACAAGGGAGGGTGAGGAAAAACAAAAGGGCTCCTCCCAGTAAAAGATAGGCACTGGATAGGACGATGAAATTGGACAGGAGGAATAAAAGTGGCAGTACATGGAAGACATAGGCTACCAAGGGTGCGGTTGCCAACTGGGCAATGACGGCAACAAAGACCATTCCCATAAGAAGACGGGCCCAGCGGGATACAGGCTGATGGGAGGAATACCAAGGTTGGAACAGCAAAATGCCCAAGACGGCAACAAAGGACAACTGGAAACCGATGTCCATCAATGCCATGGGGGAAATGAGCAGAATGATAATGGCGGACAGAGAGAGGCGGTCGAGTGAGATGCCTTGCTCATTACGGATATACATCAGCAGAAACAAGGAATACATTAAAGCTGAACGCTGGAGGGATACTCCCAATCCTGCAATAAAAGAGAAGGACCAGATGACCAGCAGACTGATGGAACAAAAGAAGACACGACCAGAACGGGAATGGCGGAAAGGTGAGAAAATGACAAACAACATCATGAACAGGATACCAAGATGGAGACCTGACAATGCCAATACATGACTGGCACCCGTCTCGGAGAAAAGAAGGCGGGTCGTCTTATCCAATCCACGCTTGTCACCCAAGGTCAAGGCAGACAATACAGCCCAGTCTCTTCCTTCAATGCCAGATGCGGCATAAAGGCTGGTCAACCGATGGCGGACATGGCTGGTAAGGATGCGGAAACGGGTCCAGATGCCTGCTGCTTGATAAATACCGATACTGTCGGCAGCAGAACAGTGCCGGTAGTGGTTGCCACAGAAAGCCGTGCCGGATATTCCCTTGCGCAGGAGCCAGGAAGCATAGTCGAACTCAAGGGGATTGCCTGAATTGCGGGGCTTTTCCAGGGGAGCATAAAACATGATGACATCACCCTCACGAGGCAGAGTGCCCTTGATAGGGGTAAGGGTGAGGGAAATGTTTTCAGAACATCTTTGCCATCTGTCTGAGATGAAGGCGTCAGCCAGGGCCATCTCATAGGTGGCAGAACGTGGACCTAAGCGCATTCGCTCCACTACCACACCACGGTATACTGATGCGCAAGAATGTGTTTCTTTCTGAAGACTGTCGTAGGCATGCAGAAGGGAAGTACAACCTAACAAAGCCCAAAAGAAGCTGTGAAGGGTTCCGAAGGAGCGGTCATAGAGGGATAATCGCTTATGGCCCTTCCAAAACAGGACTATCAGCCAACAAGCAGTTACTGCCAGCAACGCAGGCCAATAAGGTGAAAGGGAATGTCTGAACCACCATCCTATTGCAATCCCAACCATAAGAGGCAGGGAAAGACGTAGAGACTTGGCGTCATGGAAAAGTTGCTGCAGATAGGACACTATACTATGGATTCAGTCCCTTCAGTCGGTCGATGGCCTCTAAAGGTGACGGGGCCTGAAAGACTGCGCTGCCAGCAACAAGGACATCGGCTCCTGCTTCATAAAGAGTAGCGGCATTTTGGAAGCCGACACCACCATCTACCTGTATCAAGGCAGTAGAGCCGGAGGAGATAATCATCTGTTTCAAACGTCGTATCTTATCCATGACAGAAGGGATGAAACGTTGTCCTCCAAATCCCGGATTGACACTCATCAACAAAATCATATCCGCTTCGCCTAAAATCTCTTCCACTGTGGTGAGCGAAGTAGCAGGGTTGAGAACTACACCGGCTTTCATACCTGCATCCTTAATTTGCTGGACTACGCGATGAAGATGGGGACAGGCTTCCTGATGGACCGACATGATGTAGGTGCCCAGAGCTTTCACTTCGGGAATGAACTTTTCCGGGTGTTCTATCATCAGGTGTACGTCAAGTGGTTTCTCTGTCTTACGGGCAATGGCCTGCATGACAGGAAAGCCGAAAGAGATATTGGGAACGAAGACCCCATCCATCACATCCAAATGAATCCAGTCGCAGTGACTGGCATTGAGCATCATGATATCGCGGTCCAGTTGACCGAAATCGGCTGATAATACCGAGGGAGAAACCATTTTTCTAGTCATAGTTACTTATGGAAAGGAGGTTCGTATTGCTGCAGAAAGCATCTACAGGGGAATTGTATGGAAAAGTGGTGATGATATTAGCGGCTAAACTGATTCTGGAAGAAGGAGGCTATGCGACGGAAGAGATGCGTGCGTGTATTGCCTCCACGTATACTATGGTTGCGGTTGGTATATATCTGCATGTCAAAATCTTTTCCAGCCTGCACCAATGCTTCTGCATATTCTGCCGTATTCTGGTAGTGAACATTGTCATCAGCAGTTCCATGGCAGAGAAGCAGATGACCTTGTAGTTGGTCGGCATGATGAAGAGG
The DNA here is from genome assembly GCA_022763905.1 of Prevotellaceae bacterium. Classification (GTDB taxonomy): domain Bacteria; phylum Bacteroidota; class Bacteroidia; order Bacteroidales; family Bacteroidaceae; genus UBA6382. The sequence continues at coordinate 12,800 of JALERS010000005.1, forward strand.
GCCCAGGTTGTAGCCTTCTCCGTTTTCTCCAGGAGTACGCATATAACGTTCGGTATAGACAGTGTCATAGAATCTCCAGTCGGTGGGTGGGGCGACAGCTACTCCGCATTTGAAGACAGGGCGTCCTTCGCTCATACTCATCAGGGTATTGAAACCTCCGTAGCTCCATCCCCATATGCCGATATTGTTCTTGTCAATGTAAGGTAATGTACCCAAATAAAGTGCCGTCTCTACCTGGTCACGTGACTCCAATTGTCCTAGATGGAGATAAGTAGACTGCTCAAATGCAGCACCACGTCCTCCGGTGCCACGTCCGTCAACGCATACAACAATGATGCCCATGCTATTCAGATAGCTTTCAAACAGACCGCCAGGAAGGAAACCGGCATCCCAACTGTCCTTGACTTCCTGAGAACCAGGACCGGAGTACTGATAGAGGACAACAGGGTATTTCTTGTCAGGCTGGAAATCGGATGGTTTCATCATCCATCCGTTGAGTTCCACCCCTTCGCTGGTACGGAAAGAGAATATTTCCTTGACGGGCATTGCCACCTGAGACAGTTTGTTTTTCAGTTCAGAGTTGTCTACCAGGGTGGTGATAGTCTTTCCTTCCTTGTTACAGAGAGAGGTGACCGGAGGCGTAGTCAGACTAGAACAGGTATGGAGAAAATACTTGTAACTTTTGCTGAAGATGGCACTATTGTCACCTTGAGTGGTGGTCAGTTTCTTGGTCTTCCCGTTCATGTCTGTACGGAATACGGCTGTGCGGAGGGGGGAGCCGTCATAGGCGGAATAATAGAAACTCCGGGTCAAGGGGTCATAGCCGTAATAGGATACCACCTCATTCTTTCCAGAGGTAATTTGTTTCAGTAATTGTCCAGTGGAAGAAAACCAATACAGATGTCTGTAACCGCTACGGTCGCTCAGCATGGCAAAATGGTTGTCAGAGAAGGAAAGTTGCTGATAACTGTCTTCTCGGATATAATGCTCGGACTCCTCTTTCAATGCCAATTTGCATACACGCGAGCGCGCATTGCCTATGAACAGGTTCATCTGGTTCTGATGCCTATTGAGAGTGACAATAGCCAGTTGGTCGGGTACAGATGTGAACTTGATACGAGGAACATAGCTATCTGTATCCATAGGAAGATCCATCGTGCGGATAACGTGACTCTTAATGTCGTAGGTCTGAACCGATACCTTTGAATTAGGTTGTCCTGCCTTGGGGTACTTGTAAACAAACTGACCAGGATACAAAGCATTGTCCTGTTTTTCGGGTTTCATCCCTTTGTAAAGAGGAATACTGAATTGAGGCACATGGGTCTCGTCATATCTGACCCAGGCAAGCATCTTGCTGTCGGCACTGAAATCAAAGGAGCGGGCAGTAGAGAATTCCTCCTCGTTGACCCAATCGGGGATACCGTTGATGATGGCATTGGGTTGGCCGTCTTTTGTCACCTGACTCTCGCTATTGTTGAAAAGTAATTTGACCAAAAACAGATTGTTGTCACGGGCAAATGCCACTACATGGCCATCGGGCGAAAAGATAGGTTGTTCCTGTGGACCTCCTTTAGACAAAGGAACCAAAGTGCCATTCTTTACATCATATATATAATAGACGGCTTTTTTGGAACGGCGAAACCTGGGGGAGGTTTCCGTTTGGATGAGAATGACTGATTCGTTGGGAGAGAGTATATAGCCATCTATCTTCTTGATGGAAGAACCCTCAGCTTTGGCAACGTCGAACAATACGGACAGTTTTTTACCGGTCTGGAAGGAATAGCGTACAATCTGTTTGCTGTCGTCACTTATGCAGGCATAGCTCTCGCCGTCATTCAAAGGACGGACACTGCTATAACTGTCGGGCATATAGGATGAGCCGGAGATGTCAGAAAGAGTCAAAAACTTGCCTGCCTTGCAATGGAAAACGACTGCCAAAGCCATTATCAATAATTTCAGTTTCATGTGCGAATGGATTAGTTTGTGCAAAAATAGCACATTTGAGCCATTTGGGAATGTCATCGGCTGCAAATCTTTCTTTGGGCTGTCGCGTATGTCCTATATTGGCTGACAGGAACGGATGAAAGAGGTAATAGGGTGTTTTTCTGAAAATGTTCCGGCAAGTAGGGTGCTTTTGCTCTCAAATTGCATTATCTTTGTTCATCAAAATAAGTAATTATGGATAGAAGAAAGTTTATTGTTACATCTGTAGCGGGAGCTGCAGGTCTATTGCTGGGCAAGCAGCTACATGCAGCGAGGAAAAGCAAGAAGAATGTCAAGAACTATTCTGTGGTGATATTGGGAGATACCCATTATGACAAGGCTCCCGCTACGATATACCATAGTAATTATGATGATCCCAATGAGAAATCGAATGCAGTGCATCGAAAAGAGTTTGAGAGGAATGGAGAGATGTGGGCAGATCGGTGTCCCAGGTTGATAAAACGGGCACAACAATTGGCAGATGACACAACCCGCCTTATCTATCAGACAGGTGACCTTGTGCAGGGAGACTGCGGACGAGGTGATGTACATAAACAGATGCTGAAAGATGCTATCCAGGATATAGCAGGCGGTTTTCCTTCTCATATCCCTTTTGTTACTATAGAGGGCAATCATGATGTGAGAGGCACACAGGCAGCAGAAGTGTATCATGAATTCTTGCCAGCTTTTGTTTCCGAAGAATTGGGAAAGTCAATTAGCAAAACCACTTTTTCCTTTACTATAGGTGATGACGCCTATATTGCTGTGGATTTCAATCATCCCGACAATCAGGAACTGGACAAATTGTTGAAAGAGACACAAGGTGCACGTCATACTTTTATCCTGTCGCATGGAACTCTGTTTCCTGCAGACAACTCCTATCCAACTTGGTATTTCCTGGGTGGACGTAATCCCGAGAAGCGCAGAAAGGAGAGAGAGTACTTTAGAAGAGAACTGGCTAAAAGAAATGCTATCTGTCTGTGTGGACATACCCATTGCACAGAACTGCTTGACTGGTATTGTCCGGAAGGAAGGATTACTCAGTTTGTTATGAACAGCGTGTGGGCAAATCCTGCCATGTCAGAATACAAGGAACTGGTGAGCGGGCCTGAGATGTATGGAAAATTCAAGAATGCAGATAAGGAATCACTATATGCAGACATCATTCCCGGATTGAAAAGATTCAGTATTGCCTATTGTGCAGGTTCTTTTAAGATGAAAGTGGAACCGAACCGAATTGCCGTTGACTTCTATGGCGGTGATTCCATCGAACCGACAAAGACATTCGTGCTGCGTTGATTCCAATCTATTTTGGGGAAAGGGCAGATTGTCTTCCCTGTTTTCTTAAAAGGAAGGGAGAACACATTCTTGCGGGTACTTACAGGGTGCAACTTATGTGCTTATGGACTGTGTCGAGATCAAAGTATGTATGGGAATACTTTGAGATAATAGAGGGATGAACAACTTGTGACACTGATTTCTAATGAAACAAAGAGGCAAATACCGATGGAAGGTACTTGCCTCTTTGTGTGATAGGAGTTATTCCAGGATGAAATCAATGGAGGACTTGATATCATTGCTGGCAGCACCGATATGGGCGGTGAAGGTGCCAGGTTCGGCTATCCATTGATGGGATTGGGTGTCGAAGAAACTCAGGGCATCCTTGTTGATGGTTAATTGCACTGTCTTGGTTTCTCCAGGTGCCAAATGGATTTTCTGGAATCCTTTCAGTTCTTTCTCAGGACGGTCAACAGAACATTTTTTGTCAGAGATATATAGTTGGACTACTTCTGCTCCAGCACACTTGCCTGTATTGGTGACGTCAATGCTGAAGGTAATATCGCTGTCGGTGGTCATGATTTTCTTGTTGGCTGTGGCCTTGCCGAAGCGGAAAGTAGTATAGGACAGTCCATGGCCAAAGGCGAAAAGAGGAGCGATGTGCTGCTTGTCAAACCAGCGATAGCCAACATAAATGCCTTCGTTGTATTTCTCATCAAAGATTTGGCTGCCGTCAGTGCGTTCTACACCAGGATATTCTCCCAATGCGTGGGCTCCGACGTCTTCCAGTCTTGCAGGGAAAGTAACAGGCAACTTGCCAGAAGGATTGCATTTTCCGAACAAGATGTCGGCTATGGAATGGCCTGCTTCTGAGCCCAAATACCATGCTTGAAGAATGGCCGGAACTTTCTTGACCCAAGGCATAGCGACACCACTGCCAGAAATGTTGACAACAACCAAATGGCTGTTAGCTTCCTGTAAAGCGGTAATCAAACTATCCTGTCCGTAAGGCAATTGGAGAGAAAGGCGGTCAGCATCTTCGCAGTCCTGGTGCTTGGATTTGTTGAGACCTCCGAAAAAGATGACGATGTCTGCCTGACGTGCTGCAGCGATAGCTTCGTCAGCCAATTGGCGGGCAGTGCGCTTGTCGCTGAGATTTTGTCCTGTGGTCACTCCGTTGTAATCGCCATTCGTGTCCCCTACATATCCGCGGGCATAGACTACTTCTGCCTGTGAACCTACCAGGTCCTGAATGCCTTGCAACGGGGATATCTCGTGTTGTGCTTTGAGGGAGGAACTACCTCCTCCTACTGTCATCATCTTGATAGCGTTTTCGCCGACTACAAGAATCTTGCGAGTGTCGGTCAACTGTATGGGTAGCAGATGACCATTATTCTTCAGCAGGACAATACCCTCATTACCAATCTGACGGGCTGTGGCATAGTGCTCGTCAGAGCAGAGGCTACCATAAGGACGGTTCCTGTTCATCGCAGTGCGGAAGATGAGCCGCAAAACACGACGGGCTTTGTCATTGAGTGTAGCTATGTCGGCTTCTCCTGATGCCAGTTTTTTCAGATAGGGGTTGGCTAGGAAATAGTTTTCATAAGCATGGTTTTTGCTATGATGCAGTCCGTCTGTCCAACTACCGAATTCCATATCCATTCCATTGGTAATGGCCTGGTCGGTTTCGTGTACGCCACCCCAATCACTCACTACAGCTCCGTCGAATTGCCACTCTCCCTTCAGTATGTCGTTGAGCAGATACTGGTTGGTACAGGCATGCTGATTCCTGTACAGATTGTAGGATCCCATGATGGTCCAGGTATTGCCTTCTGTAACAGCGGCTTTGAAGGCAGGTAGATAGATTTCGTACAAGGCGCGTTCATCAACAATCACATTGGTATAGTGGCGGTTGATTTCCTGATTGTTGAGGGCATAATGCTTGACGCAACTGGCTACGCCATTACTTTGTACTCCCTGAACATATGGAACTACCATCTTGGAAGAAAGGTAAGGGTCTTCACCCATGTATTCGAAGTTGCGTCCGTTGAGTGGAGTACGGCATATGTTGACACCAGGGCCCAAAAGAACAGACTTGTTGCGGTAACGGGCTTCTTCTCCTATGGCATGTCCATAGGCTAGGCTCATGGCAGGATTCCATGTTGCTGCCAAACAGGTGAGGGCAGGGAAGGCTACGCATGAATCGTTGGTCCATCCTGCCTGAGACCATTTGTCCCACTGGACTTCAGGACGGATGCCGTGGGGACCGTCGCTTGTCCATACTTCTGGAATGCCCAAACGTTTTACTCCCGCAGAACTGAACTTAGACTGAGCATGGCAAATAGCCACTTTCTCCTCGGTGGTCATGCGACTCAGCGCATCATCAATACGTTTTTCAATGGGTTGTGAATCGTCCAGGTATACTGGAACAGCTGATGGCTGCTGGGCTCTTGCTGTCCATATACATATGGCAGCAAGCAAAGAAAGGGAATAGAATTTCATAAGGTATATTTATATAATAATGGTATAGACGGGAGTGAATGGCTGTGTGTGTTGAAGGAGGCACAAATGGGACACATACTGTCTAATCTGAATGGCATAAGACTAAGGGTGGCTGTGTGAGTGGGTACCTCCACACTCGTTCTTGGCTACAAAAGTAAAAAAAAGGAGCAAACCGACAAAGATGTCGGATAAAACTTGGAAGATAAACAATCGGAAAAAGAGACAAATAAGGCTTTTCCTGAGGATTTGCTTGGCATCAATAGACAAAAATGCATAATTTTGCCACTCATTACAAGAAATAACAAGAATAATCCATCTATCTATGAAACAGATTCTGAAACAAGTATGGCCGGAGGTTGCTGCGGTCTTGTTCTTCATCCTTCTTTCCCTAGTGTATTTTGCTACTCCTATATCCCAAGGACTAGAATTGACAGGACATGACAATACTGCCGCTATCGGCGCGGGAAAAGAGATAGGTGACCATTTTGACAAAACCGGTGAGGTGTCACGCTGGACCAATAATGTATTCTGTGGTATGCCTACCTATCAGATAGCTCCCAGATATGGATCAAGATCGGTGCTGAATGACTTGAGAAGCATTTATGAACTAGGTCTGCCTCATGTGGTGATGTATGTGTTTATCTTGTTGCTAGGTTTCTATATCCTGATGCGTGCCATGAGATTCAAGCCCCTGTTGGCTGTGGTAGGTGCTGTGGCATGGGCTTTCTCCTCCTATTTCTTTATTATAATTGGAGCAGGACATATTTGGAAGGTGCTGACATTGGCATTTATTCCTCCTACATTGGCTGGTATAGTACTATGCTACCGAGGCAAGTTGTTGTGGGGAGGGGCGGTTACTGCCTTATTCCTGACTTTCCAGATTCTGTCCAACCATCTGCAGATGTCCTATTATTTCCTGATAGTTATTCTTGCTATGGTGGTGGCGTATTTTATCTCTGCTGTCAAGGAAAAGAAATTGCCTGATTTCCTCAAAGCGTCAGGGGTGTTGGCAGTTGCTGTAATCTTGGCAATAGCAGCCAATGCATCCAATCTCTATCATACCTACAAATACTCCAAGGAATCCATGCGCGGGAAATGTGAACTGGCAGGAGCCAACCAAAGCAAAGGAAGTGGACTGACCAAGGAATATATCACACAATGGAGCTATGGAATCGGAGAGACTTGGACGTTACTTGTACCTAATGCAAAGGGAGGAGCTTCGGTGCCTATTGTCAACAACGAGACAGCCATGGAGAAGGCTGACCCTCAATTCGGCCAAATATACAGACAGGTACTCCAGTACTGGGGAGACCAACCAATGACCTCAGGTCCTGTATATGTAGGGGCATTTGTACTGATGCTGTTTATACTAGCTCTCTTTATTGTGAAAGGACCTCTGAAATGGGGGTTGTTGGTGGCTACCATTATCAGCATACTGCTTTCTTGGGGACACAATTTTATGGGATTGACCAGTTTCTGTATTGACAACATTCCCTTGTACAACAAGTTCCGTACTGTATCATCCATATTGGTAGTGGCGGAATTCACCATTCCGATGTTGGCTGTCATGGCATTGGCAGAGATAATGAAAGATAAGGAGTTGCTCAAGAAAAGAATGAAATGGGTGTATGTCAGTTTTGCCTTGACAGGAGGCATCGCTTTGCTGTTTGCCCTAATGCCATCGGCATTTTTCTCTTCTTTCAGTCCGGCCTCTGAAACGTATGCTATCAACAAAGCATTTGCAGAACAACCCCAAGTGGCACAGATGATATTGGGTAACTTGAAGGAAATGAGGATGGCTATATTTACAGCAGATGCATGGCGGAGTTTCGGTTTCCTGCTGGTTGGATTGGCATTGCTGATAGCTTACAGGAAGAATCTGTTCCGGGAACAAACTCTAGTGCTCTGTGTCGGTGTGCTCTGTCTGATAGACCTTTATGGAGTGAATCGCAGATATTTGAATGACGATAATTTTGCCGAACCACGTTCAGGAGCAGGCATCCCCCGTGAAACAGAAGCCGATAGAATTATCCTGCAGGATACAGATCCAGACTATCGTGTGCTGAATTTGGCGACAAGTACATTCAATGAAAACGAGACGTCATATTTTCATAAGAGTGTAGGGGGATATAATGCAGCCAAACTGGCACGCTACAATGACTTGATTAATATCTGCATATCTCCAGAAATGGGACATATACCTGCAGCACTGAGCAAGGCAAGGGGGAATATGGCAGAAGTGCCGGGGGATTCGATCTTCCCTGTTCTGAATATGCTTAACACCAAATATTTCATTCTGCCTATGCAGGACAACACCCGCATCCCTGTACAGAATCCTTATGCCAATGGTTATGCATGGATGGTACACGATGTGCAATTTGTCAATACTCCCAATGAAGAGATACATGCGCTTCAGAAGTTGGACCTCAAGAAACAGGCTGTGGCAGGCATGGAATATAAAGAATTGCTCTCGGATGTACCGGCTGTGGCTGATAGCAGTGACTATATCACACTGACTTCATTTGGATGTAATGAGATACACTACGATATTGAAACCCGCAATGGAGGACTGGCCGTCTTCTCGGAAATCTATTATCCGGAATGGACTGCAACGATTGACGGACAACCTTTACAACTGGCATGTGTAGACTATGTGCTCAGAGGAGCGGTGATACCTGCTGGAAAACATAAGGTGGTCATGGAATTCCGTCCGACATCCGTTAAGACAACAGAAGCAATTTCCTATGTGGCCATTGTATTGGTGATGTTGGCATTTGTTTCGGCGTTTATCCTCTCTCTACGCTCCAAAAGAAAAGAGGAAAAGTAGGGGGAATAATTATTTGTTAAGGAAAAGTTTGGCAATAAGATAGAAAAGTTGTAATTTTGCCCTCGCTTTCCCGAAAGGGTGGCTTAATATTCAATTTATTCAATACTATCATTTATGTATTTAGATTCTGAAAAGAAGAAAGAAATCTTTGGAAACTACGGAAAGTCTAACACTGATACTGGTTCTCCTGAAAGCCAGATAGCATTGTTTTCATACCGTATTTCCCATTTGACGGAGCACATGAAGGCCAACCGTAAAGATAATAGTACAGAAAGGGCCTTGACACGTTTGGTAGGTAAGAGACGCGCTTTGTTGAACTATGTAAAGAAAAAGGACATAGAGCGCTATCGTGCTATCATCAGCAAGCTCGGACTGCGTAAGTAATCCGTGCTCCAAAAGAAATTGTTCAATTGTGACAAAGGTCGTTTCCAAATGATGGGAACGACCTTTGTTGCAAGAAAACAGATGCGGATTGTTTCGAATTTCGTAACTTTGCATCTTGAAAAAACATTCTAATGTCAATACTATCTCTATGCAGGATATCCGTAATATTGCGATTATTGCCCATGTAGATCATGGAAAGACGACTCTCGTGGACAAAATGCTGTTGGCAGGCAACTTGTTTCGTGCCAACCAGCAGACAGGAGCCTTGATTTTAGACAATAATGATCTGGAGAGAGAAAGAGGTATTACCATCCTCTCCAAAAATGTATCTATCAATTATAAAGGAACCAAGATTAACATCATTGATACGCCGGGACACTCTGATTTCGGTGGCGAAGTGGAGAGAGTCCTCAATATGGCGGACGGCTGCATCTTGTTGGTTGATGCTTTTGAAGGTCCAATGCCACAGACCCGTTTCGTATTGGAAAAGGCGCTGAAGATAGGATTGAAACCTATTGTGGTGGTCAATAAGGTGGACAAGCCCAATTGCAGACCTGAAGAGGTGTATGAGATGGTATTTGACTTGATGTTCAATCTTGGAGCAACCGAGGACCAGCTGGATTTTCCCGTGGTATATGGGAGCGCCAAGAACGGATGGATGGCAGAAGATTGGAATACCCCGACAGAAGATATTTCTTACCTGCTGGATAAGATTGTGGAGGTGATTCCTGCACCACAGGTGTTGGAGGGGACACCCCAGATGTTGATTACGTCACTTGATTACTCCAATTATACGGGTCGTATAGCAGTAGGACGCATTCATAGAGGTTCCCTCAGAGAGGGAATGAATGTAACAATCGCTCACCGTGATGGTACGATGGAGAAAACGCGTATCAAGGAAATACATACTTTTGAAGGTATGGGCCATGTGAAGACGGATGCTGTGCAATGTGGTGACCTATGTGCTTTAGTGGGTTTGGATAAATTTGAAATTGGTGACACCATCTGTGATTATGAGAATCCAGAGGCATTGCCTCCTATCAAAATCGACGAGCCTACCATGAGCATGCTCTTTACTATCAACAACTCTCCCTTCTTCGGCAAGGAAGGAAAATTCTGTACTAGTCGGCAGATTGATGAGAGACTTCAGAAGGAATTGCAGAAGAATCTGGCTCTACAAGTAAGAAAAACTGATGGCTTTGATAGTTGGGTGGTTTCAGGAAGAGGTGTTCTACATCTGTCTGTCTTGATAGAAACCATGCGCCGTGAAGGATATGAACTTCAGGTGGGACAGCCTCAGGTAATCTACAAGGAGATAGACGGAGTGAAATGTGAACCTATAGAAGAACTTACCATCAGCACTCCTGAAGATTATTCAAGCAAACTGATTGATATGGTGACCCGACGCAAGGGAGAGATGGTTTCCATGCAGACACAGGGAGACAGACTGAACATAGTATTCAATATTCCTTCGCGAGGTATTATAGGTTTACGAACGAATGCTATGACTGCCAGTCAGGGAGAAGCCATCCTTGCGCATCGTTTCAAAGATTACCAACCATACAAGGGAGATATTGACCGCAGGTCCAATGGCTCAATGGTGGCCCTGGAAGATGGAACTGTGTTTGCTTATGCTATTGATAAATTGCAGGACAGAGGGAAATTCTTTGTTTCTTCCCAAGATAAAGTGTATGGGGGACAGATTGTGGGTGAACATATCCATGAGAAGGATTTGGTGATTAATGTTACCAAATCCAAGCAGTTGACGAATGTGCGGGCCAGTGGTACTGACGAGAAAGCGCGCATCATTCCTCCTGTTATCTTCTCTCTGGAAGAAGCTCTGGAATGGATTAAAGAAGACGAGTATGTGGAGGTGACACCGCAAAGTATCAGAATGCGTAAAATTCTGCTGGATCATACGCAA
>JALERS010000054.1 GCA_022763905.1 Prevotellaceae bacterium
GTATCATGCCTATCAACCCTGAGAGGAGACTACTTCGTCAGGGATTGTAGATACGCATGATGTTGCTACCGTCATACACTATATGGTAGCGTTCCAACTTAAGGCCCTTTTCTCCTTCAATAGGGATACCCGTATTGTTTAAATCGTACTTCCTTTTACATTTGCTGCAACTGGCCACCTGTTTGCCATTGTATTCCATGACACTCATGTGCCGTGTCAGTCCCATCTCATTATAGCAGTTGGGACAGGCCAAGTCGTAACACATGAGAGGAAGATTGGTTTGCCCCGTCTCAGGCATATTGGCTTGTCCTACGATAAACCCACCCAAGAAGACGGGCGACTGATAGCCTGCCACCTGAGTCAGATTGTCCGTATAGCTCGTACCGTTGGAAGAAAAAGTGACATTCATTCCTTGAAAAGCAATGGTACAGAATTGACCGCTCCCCGTAAGAGATGCATACAAGGGCTGAACCTGCATCACCTTCTGATAAAAGAAAGAAGCACGGTAACGGGAGTACATGGTCTGCATGTCATCTGTTGTACATCCTGTAAAAAACATCAGGACAGCAACCAAGGCAGTCATCCTCCTTGCCAGGCTTTTCATGACGTGACTTATTGACGGGTTAATTACCATAAGGCAAACGAGCCAGCATCTCCGCTATCTGTTCTACACCTTGACGGAGTTTGCCTTCCACCATATGCCGGATAAACATATTCAATTCGGCCCTCAAGGTAATCCGCATCTTGCAGGCACTGTCACCATTGGGCAACAACTGGACCCACATAGTGAGAGGTATGGGAGCACCTTGTGCTTCAAACTTAATGCACTTGGGTATGTCACGTTCTATAATGGCTAGTGTCAGACGACCTATAGGGGAATCGGCTGTCATATTGTCTTGGGAAAAAGAAAGAGAGTCCAAACGGGTGCGAACCTCGTCTATTTTGTCCTTTCCCAACTGTCCCTCCATCTGTTGACAGAATGAAGGGTCGGAAAACTTTTCCCTGATAGTCTCCAGATTTCGGAGATCTGCCATCTTGTTGAAAACAGTCTCTTGGGCATAAGGAATATCCTTTACCTGACTTACGTAATCGTTTTTATTGCTCATGCTATTTACTTTTGGTTGCAAAGTTAATGCATTTGCTCCCATCTGTCGTATACGATAGGAATAAAATAAGAAGAATAGAGGTGAAGCAGAACTTTTCTTTGTAGTCCATAATATCTCTCAGTGCAAACAGATGCCCGTCTGTACGCAACGGGAACTGGAGCCTGTGTCCATAGGAATGCGTAACCACTCGTAGTGAAGAATTACAGAAATGAGGGAATATAGTTTGTCGGGCAAGCCGTTCAAAGCAAGATGATGCTACGAAGAGTCCTTCTCTGATTGCATTTCCGAGATAAATTGATGACGGAATAATAAGAAATAGATTGTTGCTGACATTGTCTGTTTCTTACTGCGCAACTTTTCATTTTCCACCCTACTCTGTTTCTGCAAAGGCAGTTGATTCCTCATTTGCCATTTGAAATAGAGCACATGGACATCTCCTCATTTCCCTGCATCCAACTTGTTTTTGCGTTCAGCCTAGGCTGAACGCTGAAAGAAGTCAATATACATGGAGATTTCAATCAACATATTTGAGCGTTCAGCCTAGGCTGAACGCAAGAGACAGATGTAAGAGGGACTGCATCCTCCCTGTTGATTTCTTCTGGGTAGTCAGATGAGGTCTTTTCGAAAAATGGGAAGGTCTGCCAGCAGACTCAGGTGGAATGAATTCCTTTATTTTCCATTAAAACTGAAGCCCTCCGAAGAGGGCTTCTAGGAAAAAATCCTTCGGCATATAGCCTTATTGTGATAAGATGTAGAAATAATCTTATGATGCAAAGATAGTAAAATATCAAAAGTTTGCAATATTTTGTTTGAAAAATTTGCTACTTTCTTGTCAAAATACTATTTTTATTCCAAAAATTGATTTTGTTCAAACGATTATGAAAAGAATATTGGGTATTGACACTGGTACTAACAGTCTTGGATGGGCTGTAGTAGATAGAGATGAGAATGGTCTTTGTACACTCGTAAAGAAAGGAAGCCTCATTTTTCAAGAAGGTGTGAAAATAGAGAAAGGGATTGAGTCTTCAAAAGCAGCAGAGCGCACTATTCATAGGGCATCGAGAAAACATTACTTCCGTCGCCGTCTGAGGAAGATTGAGATTTTAAAAGTGTTGGTGAAATATGGCTGGTGTCCATATCTTTCACCCGAGTCTCTTCATGCCTGGCATGTAAAAAAACAGTATCCGTTGAATGATGATTTTCTAGAATGGCAACGTACAGATGAGTCGTTGGATAAAAATCCATACGCATATAGACATATCTGTCTGCATGACGAATTAGACCTTGACAACCAATCGGAGCGCTTTATCCTTGGCAGGGCAATGTATCATCTTGCCCAGCGCAGAGGATTCAAGAGTAATCGTTTGGATCAAAGTGACGAAGAAAGTAAAGAGTCAGGAGTTGTAAAAGAAGGGATAAACAACCTTTCTGAAGAAATGAAGGCTTCTGGTTGTGAATATCTTGGAGATTATTTTTGGCATCTCTATCAAGAAAACAAAAATGTTATTGAAAGTGGAAAGATTCGAATTCGTACGCACTATACTGACCGGGAATCACAATATTTGAAGGAGTTTTATGCCATCTGTGAGAAACAGAAACTTTCAGAGGAACAAATTGGGGAACTTGAGCGTGCTTTGTATTTTCAGCGTCCTCTCAAGAGTCAGCGTCATGGAGTAGGCAAATGTACCTTTGAGAAGAAGAAGCCTCGATGTGCTGACTCTCATCCTGCTTATGAACTTTTCCGAATGCTCAGCTTTGTGAACAATATCAAGGTCATGGGTCCTTACGATATGGAACTTCGACCTTTGACAACTGAGGAATTTGAAAAGATTAAGTCCCAGTTTTTCAGAAAGAGCAAACCTCAATTTGATTTTGAGGACATTGCGAAAGCTCTTGCAGGGAAGGGAAATTACCAATACATCAAAGATTCAGAAGAAAAGCCATACAAGTTCAATTACCGAATGACCCAATCTGTCAGTGGTTGTCCTACTATAGCTTCGCTGATTTCTGTCTTTGGTGAAGACTACAAGAATGCCATAGCCGAAATCTATACCCTTTCGGGAGGAAAAACCAAGGAAGAAATGATTGATGATGTGTGGAAGGTCTTGTACAGTTTCCCCGACAAGGAAAATGTGAAAAGATGGGGTATGGAGCGTCTGCAGCTTTCTGAAGAGGACGCAGAAAAATTCTCAAAGATTCGTCTCTCGCATGATTTTGGATCCTTGAGTCTTGCTGCCATCCGCAGAATTCTGCCATGGTTGGAGCAAGGGCTCATCTATTCCCATGCTGTCCTTATGGCAAAGATACCAGATATTGTAGGTCATGATATCTGGCAAAAGCATGGAGAAACCATCAAGCGTGAGCTGCTTGAAATTGTTGCTAATTTCAATCCTGCTGACAAAAGTTTACAAGGTACCCTTGACTTCTGTATCAAAGACTATCTGCGCAATAATTTCGACCTGAAACCTGGCGCTGCAGATGTTCTGTATCATCCATCCATGATAGAAACTTATGAAGATGCCAAAATGAATTCTCATGGAGTATATCAGTTGGGATCACCCAAAACGAATGCAGTTCGTAATCCGATGGCGATGCGCTCTCTTCATAAGTTACGGAAGGTGGTTAATATGCTGTTGCGTGAAAAAGTAATCGACCAGAATACGGAAGTACATATAGAATATGCTCGTGAGCTCAACGATGCCAATAAGCGTTGGGCTATCGCTGACTGGAACAAGGACAGGGAGAGAAGCCGTGCAAAGTATGCCGAAGAAATCAGAAAACTCTACCAAGCAGAGACAGGCAAGGAGATTGCCCCTACCGACGAGGAGATTCTTAAATATGAGTTGTGGACAGAACAGAACCGCATCTGTCTTTATACAGGAAAGCAAATTGGCATCTCTGATTTTATCGGCCCCAATCCGAGGTTTGATATCGAACATACGGTACCCAGAAGTGTCGGCGGTGACTCTACCATGATGAACATGACCCTGTGTTGCTCACAATTCAACCGTGAAGTGAAGAAGGCTAAACTGCCGACACAACTTGCCAACATAGAAGAAATCATGGTTCGCCTTGATAACTGGAAAGAGAAGATAAACCAGTTACGCAAGGATGCAGATAGGGTGCGCACGTATTCGGGAATGGCAAAGGACATGAAAGACCGACTTATCCGCAAACGCCACAAATTACGTCTCGAACTTGACTACTGGCAGGAGAAATACCGACGTTTCCAGATGACCGAAGTGCCTGAAGGATTCAGCCGGCGACAGGGAGCGGGTATCGGGCTGGTAGGCAAGTATGCAGGATTGTATCTCAAGAGCCTGTTCCACAAGCCTGATGACCGGCAGAAGAGTAATGTAAGAGTTGTAAAAGGTTCGACAACAGCAGAATTCAGAAAGATGTGGGGCATTCAGGATGAATATGAGAAGAAATCGAGAGACAATCATATCCATCATTGCATTGATGCGATTGTGATTGCGTGCATCCAGACGGGTGACTACAACTCTGTCGCTCGTTACTACCAGCAGTACGAAGAATATGAACGCCAAAGAGCCCTGAAACCAATGTTCCCGAAACCATGGCCTACATTCACCGAAGACATCAAATCGTTGGCAAATGATACGCTTGTTGTACATGATACCCCGAACAACATTGCCAAACATGCCAAGAAGAAAGTCTATACAGTCAATGGTAAACATATGGCGCAAGGAGATTCTGTGCGTTGTTCGCTACATAAGGATACTTACTATGGCGCCATTGAAAAAGATGGCGAGATTCGGTATGTGGTTCGCCGTTTGCTCTCGTCTTTCGAAAAGGAATCTGAAATAGAAACAATCGTTGACGAAACGGTCAAGGAAATCGTCAAGAAAGTCGTCAAAGAGAAAGGGCTAAAAGAAGCGATAGCGAATCCTATTTATATGAATAAAGAAAAGGGTATCCTGATCAAGAAGGTGAGATGTTATGTGAATGGACTCAAGAATCCCGTCAACATTCGTTCTCAAAGAGATGTGAGCGCTAAGGAGTATAAGCGTGCTTTTCATGTTCAAAACGAAGAGAATTATCTCCTTGCCATATACGAGGGTATCGTAAAAGGAAAACCTAAAACGGAATTTGAACTTGTAAGAAACATTGATGCTGCTGAATATTTCAAATCAAGTACTGATTGCAATGATTATCCTTCAATAGTTCCAGAGAAGAGCCCTAAAGGCTTTCCGTTGAAGTATAAGCTGACCGTCGGTAAAATGGTCCTTCTCTATGAATCATCTCCTGAAGAGATAGACTTTGGTAACCTGTCAGATCTGGGCAGAAGACTGTATAAGATTACGGGAATAAGTTATCTCCCAGTGGGAACGGGTTATGGTACAATCGTTATGCGTCATCATCAAGAGGCAAGAATGGCAAAAGAGATTGGTATAACTAAAGGCGCATTTAAAAATGGAGACAGATATCGTCCATCTGTTTTTTTATATCATACCCAGTTTCATGCCCTAGTAGAAGGCAAAGACTTTGAGATAAATGCTTTAGGAGAAATCACTCTTAAACGTTGATGTCTATGCTGAAACGCACTCTCGTCTTTTCCAATCCAATAACGCTTTCTTTGAGAAACTGTCAGTTGGTTCTTGCCTACAAAGATGATCCGAATAATAAACAGACTATTCCGATAGAAGATATAGGAGTAATTCTCATAGACCATCAGCAAGTAAGCATCACCATTCCTCTGATGAATGCTCTTGTTGAAGGAAATGTGCAGGTGGTTGTATGCAATGACCATGGCATGCCATCGGCCATGTTGCAGAGTTTTGAAGGAAATAATCTTCAAGGGGAGATTTTAAGAAACCAAATAGGTGTAGGAGAGGTACTAAAGAAACAGATTTGGAAGCAGATAGTGGAGGCAAAAATAAAGAACCAGTCAGCTCTTTTAAATAAGGTAGGGCGGAATGGAAGCATCCTAAAGCCATACTATCAAAATGTAAAAAGTGGAGATACTGACAACAGAGAGGGTATTGCTGCACGTATATATTTCTCGGAATTGTTTGGGGAGTTGTTTGTCAGAGATAGAAATCTGTCTGGCATCAATGCCCTCTTGAACTATGGTTATGCAATACTCCGCGCAGCCACAGCACGGTCATTAGTT
>JALERS010000060.1 GCA_022763905.1 Prevotellaceae bacterium
TATCAATTAACTGCTATGGATAGAGAGGTAGCAATACGGGACAAAACATAGTAAAATCATAGTTTTTCCACGTGGGTTTCGTGAAGCTTTCTCTCTGTAGCCTTCCTGTCTGTGGATTCATCTGGTGCAACACCATAGAAAGGGGAGGTTTCGGAAAAAACCCGTGTTTTTCCGATGAGATTAAGTTCCTTCTGAGGACTCCTGTCAGACTTTGAACCATCTATACCATGGGAAGGGGATGTGCTTCCCGATACACCCTAATTGCCACAATGTATGGATAGAGTCATTCCACACAAACCCCAGTTTATTTCTACTGAGCCCTTAGGGGAGGCTTACTTTGAGAAAAGAAAAAGCCCGAGGTCCGACTTTCAGGACTTCGAGCAAAATCTTTCTACTTTTGGGAGCATTACCAGACAGCAACAACAATAAAGGAGTCCACCTGATTTATGACTTATAAGCCGTTGGTAGAATCAGGTTCATTTCCTTATCTGATTCCACCAACGGACAAATCATCATCTTCCTTCCCAAAAGCGGTATGTGATGTCTTCAGAGGTTCCGTCTGAAAGGATTCGAAGAAGACGCTGATTGGTGCTTTGACTCTTCAATCCTCCACAAGCCTCTATATAAGGACCTATCTTGATATAGTCGAAAGACTGAGGATGAACTCTTTCATCTATCTCTTCCTTACCTGTATACCACGCTATCTTATATTGTGGATAATGGTGCTTAATCCATAAGGCCAACCTCTCTACTTCCTGAGGGTCATTGTCTCCTCCCATAAAGGAGAAGCAGGTAATGGCATCCCCGTACTCTCCTATGATGACTTGAACAGCCTCTTCATTGAGTACCTCACCTATATCCGCCCATAGAAACTGGCTATGGCATCCCGGACAACGGTTGGGACAATTGGTAATATTGACTGCCAGAGTCACCTCATCAGGTATCTCTTGGAAGACTATATCGTAATTGAAAAACTTAAGCATCTACAGTCAACTCCTTGACAGTTCTCTCCTCATTGTTAGCTAGATGGTAATGACGCCTGGCTGCTTCCTTTTGTCTGGCCATGGAGAAATTGCTGACACGCTTGAGGTAACCGATGATACGGGTCACAAAGTCCAAATTAGTGCCGTGGCATTCTGGACATTCATGCAGATAACGCTTATCAATATGGCCACAATCATTACATACAGTATTGGGGATGTTGAAAGTGAAGTAATTGCAACCTTCTACTGCTGCGATGTGGAGTATTTGTCGATACTGTGCCTTACTCAAGTGTTCTTCCAAATTGGCATGCAGGGCAGAACCTCCTGTAAGATGTTCAATGTATTTGCGACCATGCAGACGGAACTTGTCTACCAAATTTGTCTTGTCATCCTCTACAATGTAGAAATAACTATTGTAACAGTCTCTAGGAACCACATAGCCATCCTCACGGTCCCACTTGGCATGCTTGACTCCTACATTCTCCGCAGGTATCATCTCACAATTGAAGAGTACATCCTTGGAACGATATTTCTTGTTGTATTTCTCAACAATACCCAATACATTCTGGACAAACTTGAGATATTCGGGATTGTCGCTGATAGGTATTCCCAGGAATTCGGCAGCCTCAACAAGTCCGTTTACACCAATGGTAAGATACTGACGCTTGATATTGATATAACCCGAGTCAAAGAGCGGCAACATTCCTTTACCCTGCAGGAATTTAAGGTTTTCATTATAGGCAAGCTGTACTTTATGGCAATGGTCTACAATGTCGTCCAAAAAGTCCGTATAAGGAACATTGGTACGAATAGCCTCCTGAACACAACGATTCAGATTGACGGTAAGCACACTCTTGGAACCAGTACTTACTCCGCCTGCGCCAAGGGTATAACTGAAACCATTGTCCTGGATTTCGTTACGCAGACGACAACAACTAGCCAACGAGTCGGCATTATCACTCATATATGTGAAGAAAGAGTGTCCCTCTGCATACATCTCGGCTGTGAGGTCACCATATTCCTTGTCTTTTACTTCTCCGTTTTCTGTTAGAAGAGCCATAGTCTCTACAGGGAACGTAAGAATGGTCTTGGTACGCTCCTTGTTGAACCATTTCATAAAGCGCTTCTGCAACCAACTTAGGCCATTCCAATCGGGCTTGGAGCCATCGGGGAAATAGAATTCGCCGAAGATACTTTCAAAGTAATAACGGTCATAATAGGAGATGTTCCAAAATACTGCTTGGAAATTACGTGCTCCTGTGGGCTGGTTGATAGAATATACTATCTGTTCAAAACAATCAGTAATGACTTTGTCAATGGTACGATGCTTGGAAGAAAGATCTACTACTTCATCAGCCCGCTTATAATAATCTTCTCCATATTCCTGCCCGATGAAATAATTGAGGTACATCAGAAACTCAGGAGTAGCACAAGCACCACTAAGCATACTGGAGACGATGAACACCATATTGATGAAACCTCCACAGAAAGACTTGATATTGGTAGGCTTGGTAGAATTGCCACCAATGGAAAGTGTACCACCAGTGAGCCATGGATACATGGTGATACTTGCACAATAATTGGCAAGACTGGTCTCGTCATTTTTATAGATGAAATGGTTGTTGAGAAGGCGGAGGTACTTGTCGGACATCTCTTTACCATACATATCCTTCAAACGATCGGTAATGAGACGGCGATTCAACCTAATGAAATTTCCTTTGGGCAATTCTCCAATGAGTGTCGCAATATTTTTCTTATCCACATTTGCATTGGCATCAAACTTACTTCCTGTTGCCGCATTCTCAGCTGCACAATAATCTACCAGAAATTTGAGGCGATCACTGGTATCCCGGTCTTCCGTATGCTTATGACGATAAAGGATGAATGACTTAGCTACTTCAAAATAGCGCTCTGCCATAAGAGATACCTCCACTTGATTCTGAATTTCTTCCACCGACATGCCTGACTTCAGATTCAGACGGGAAAGGATGTCAGTCATTTCCTCTTCTGTCACAAAACTTCCTGTAGACAAAAAAGCCTTACGGATGGCATTCTTTATCTTCTCAATGGAGAAGAGCTCTTGCCTCCCATTTCTTTTGGTAATGTATAATGATGCACTCATGAGATATAAATATTGATATTGATTATTCTATATAAAGGGATTACGGATTACTTGAACAGAATACCTGAAAGAGAAAATATTCTCACAATGCAAAGGTAAAAAAGTTTTCTTTTTTGAAGAAAAATCAAAGGCACTTTTTTGAAAAGTTTTCCAAAAATTTTTTTATTTACCTGTTATTCAATATTTTAAAAAATTGACTTGGCAAAAAAGTTTTCCATTTTGAAAATTTCATACATAAACAAATCTGACAACTTCCTCATACACATGATGCTCCTCTTAGACTCTCTACCAACCATCTTCAGACGATTGTAACTACATCCAAACAGCATTTAGCAGGGAGTATCCGATAGCCCTATAGCATATAAAGGTCAAGGCATACTTGCATCCGAACAAAAAGAATGCTTTGAATGGATGGCCCCTCAAATCATGCCCGTCCACGAATCAGAACTTTCAGTCACACCTTCGGCAAACGGAACCAAATGGCTACAATGGCAACAAAAAACAAAAGAAAAGGATAATAAAGATATGGGACAATGGAAGCAGGTGGAACAGATGCGAGTCCTCCAGCCATCAGCAATTGCATACCATAAGGTATTACCCCCTGTATACAACAGGAGAAAGTGTCCAAAATACTGGCTGCTTTCTTCGGACTGACACCCAACTGCTGGGCAATATTCCTCACCAAGTCCCCTACCGAAAGAATGGCAATGGTATTATTGGCAGTACACAAATTGGTAACGGACACCAACATAGCCATAGCATATTCTGCACCTCTAGAGGTTCTGACATGACGAGTCAAGGACTGAAGCACCCATTGAATGCCACCCAAATGACGCACTATACCCAACAATCCTCCAGCCATCATAGAGATAATGATAAGTTCTGACATACCACCGATACCTGACGCTATACTCTGCAACCACTTATGGAGTGTAATAGCTCCACACCCAATGCCGACTATGCCTGTAAGAGCCAGACCCAACGTAAGGACAAGAATGACATTCATACCCCATACTGCTGCGAGCAACACAAACAGATAAGGTATTACCTTCTGCCATTCATAGTCCAAGTCTACCGGACGATGGGACACATCGCTGCCCAACCAAACATAAATTACTATGACCATGACAGCCGCCGGAAGAGCGATAAGGAAATTCGCTCTGAACTTATCTTTCATACGGCACCCCTGCGTACGGGTGGCCACTACTGTAGTATCGGAAATAAATGAGAGGTTATCACCAAACAAAGCCCCTCCTACTATAGAGGCCACCATCAGAGGCAGAGAAATACCTGTATGTTGGGCAAGTCCTGTCGCCACCGGTACCAAGGCAACAATGGTTCCCACAGAAGTTCCCACGGATAGGGAAACCAGACAGGAGGCCATGAACATTCCCGCCAGCAACATATTCCCCGGTATCAGTGACAGAGTGAGCCCTACTGTAGCATCCACTGCACCCATCTCCTTGGCAGCTGACGCAAACGAGCCTGCCAACACAAATATCCATATCATAAGAAGCAGACTGGAATCGCCGGCATTCTTGGAAAAAAGGGCAATACGATCCTGAAGTTTCTCTCCCCGAAGCAAGCATATAGAATAGACTGAGGCGGCAAGAAACAGTACCACCAGCGGGACTTGATAAAAATCACCCAACCACAAGCTCAGAGCAAAAAACAATATCACCATCAAGAGCAAGGGACTAAGGGAAACAAATCCTCTTTTGTTGCTCACAGAAGGTAATGTAACATGGGTTTGTTGTTTCATCATCATTCTATATAAAGGCAACAAGGAACCATCCCTGTTGCAACAAGGTTAAGACAGGCATCATGCACTTTGTCTTGTATCTCGCAGAAAACACCCCTACTTTTCTTGAGGTAAAGAAATTCTTTCCTGTTTTTCCACAAAGACTTCCTTCACACCCAGAAAAGAAGAGACCTTTTTCCTGAGAATCTTGTACCGACATCCTTTTTATTATAGCCTAACGCTTGATGGTATATGTACCTGCAGCATATTCTTTAAAGGCAGTTTCACCCGGCAGGAGAACAGAAGCCGTTGTACCTTTTGGAATAGAGAATTTCCATATCCACTTATCACCCTCAAATTTCCATTCACTCTTTATCAGACCTGAAGCCGAATGATAGGACGCCTTAACAAACCCCAGTCTCTTGTCTGGAAGGGGTTTCATCACAATATGCTGGAATCCTGGTTGAGAAAGTGAAGTTGAGATACCGGCTACTGTTTCCCACAACCATTGACATACGCAACCATAAGCATAATGGTTAAAGCTATTCATTCCACGAGGTCCCATACCCTTGTCAAGCATATAGCTGTTCCATCTTTCCCAAATAGTGGTAGCTCCATTATCTACAGAATAGAGCCAGCTGGGATTCTTCCTTTGGAAAAGCAGTTCGTAAGCAATGTCCACCATCCCGTTTTCTGTCAACGTGGGCATCAGTATACTGGTACCCAAAAAACCTGTCTGAAGACAATTACCATGTTCCTCAAAGTTCTTTCGTAGACGAGCTATCATATTCGCCTTTGCTTCTCCTTCCACCAAATGATTTTTCAAGGCAAAAAGAGCAGGTGTCTGCATCGTATTGAGAATATCGGCCTTAAATGTTCCATCAGCATTCAGGAAGGTAGTGCGCAAATAGTTGCGGGCTTCTTTTTCCATAGATACATATTTGTCTACAGGTCGGCCTGTAGCCTGTGCCATATCCTTCATCATGGATGCATCCATTGCCCAATAACAAGCACCTAGATAATTCCAATAGGTATAGGCTTCAGGACGGATGACCTTCTTTCCATTTTCATCCTTATAGCGATAACCTCCTCCGCATGATTCCAGCGGTTCATAACTCAACCAGTCTGCCCATTGGTAATTGCCATTCTCCTTAGCCAACGCATGATGATTATAACGAGTTCGATGAATCTCGTTCATAAACTTCTCCATTGATTCCCAGTTTTCATCTACAATCTTATTGTCTGCAAACTGTTTCCATACTACCCAAGGAACAATGACTCCAGCATCTGCCCATCCTAACCGATACATATCAGACGGAGAAGCTCCGTACTGGGCTTGAGGAGCCACACCCGGATAACCACCCGTTGGACTCTGCGTATCACGCATATCACGCATCCACTTATGAAAAAAGCTTTGTGTATTGGCAAAAAAGGTTCCTGTTTCAGAGAACACCTGCGTGTCTGCTGTCCAACCCAAACGTTCATTACGTTGTGGACAATCAGTAGGAACTGATAAATAATTGGAGCGCTGCCCCCAAAGAGTATTAAGAATAAGACGATTGACAGAAGCATCACCAGTCTCCAAGACACCAGTCTCCATATTCTGAGCAATAGAACTGACGGGAATGGAACGTATTGACTTGATGGTTACCTCTTCAGTGGCAGAAATTGACACATACCTGTAACCGAAAAAAGTACAACGGGGCTGATATGTAGAAAAACCTTTAGGTTGGTCGGAAAAAGTGTAATGGATTTGCATACCGCTATCAGGAATACGCAGATTCAAGCGGTGACAACTGCCTTCTGGCCCATCCATTCCCCTGCTCTTGGCCCCATTTCCGTCATTAAGCAGTTCTGATGGTAAACAGGTAAGACGTGTGCCTTCTTGGGCCTTGAACACAAAAGAAGGAACTGCAGCACAATTCTGTCCAAAATCTATCACCAATGTTTCACCAGGCTTGACTATCATGGTCTGCCCATCTTTATACACTTTCGATTTCACTATGGTGCCATAGGCTTCGTCAGAACTTCCTTTCACATCTTTCCATACATATGCCTGAATAGGCTTTAATGCCAGATCTTTACGCAGGTATATCTCTGCACCGCTACTAGGAAGTATCTCTCCCTTGAACTCTGTATTGACTTCAGGTGTCTTCAGTAAATGGGGAGTGCAATATCCCGGCAACTTCCGGGCATCATACTCTTCCCCATCAAAAATGGCGGCATGTGTAACCGGGCCGGCAATTCCTGCCTTCCAGTCAACGGTATTGGTACCCCTTCTTTCCTTGGAGCCATCATCATACACCAACTCCAATACTCCACGGAAAGCCGTCTTTTTCCCTATCATACCTTCATTCCCATTAGGTGTAATGATTTTGTCACCCCACCATCCTGGCGTCACTTGAACCGACAGCGTATTGGAGGCATTGGCTTTGAGATGGAATAATTTGGTAATGTCGTAGGTAAAAGAACGCTTGGTCTTGGCATAATGTGTAAACCCGGGTTTGAGGATTTCCTCTCCGACGCACTGACCATTTACATACAAATCATAAACACCCAATCCGGAAGTCATCCACACTGCCGATACAACTTTCTTGGGATTCTTTAGTGTAGTCATAAACCAACTGGCCCCATCTGCAGCCCTTTGATTACTGGCATTGATAACGCCTTCCACTACCGGAGCATCCGCTACAGATATCCATTCTGAATGATTCCATGCAGAAGATTCTAGCGGACGAGTCAGAGGAATGACTGAAGACTTGGCATGAACTGACAAAGCAACTGTCAGGAGCCAACTGAATAACAATGATTTTTTAATAGATATTTTCATAGCAATTCATAGTGAAAACAAACTGACCGATTTTCTATTGGACCGGCAAGACAAAGTTACGGATTTTTGAAAAAAATCCCTCTGTTTCCTATATATTATGTGCATCATACAGGCTTACTTGCTCATTTTCTTTCTCCCTAGTCGCTGCAACTCAACCATCATGTAGGAGAAAGAGCAACTCCCCCAACCCAATTCCCATATTTGCTTCCCCGTTTTCATCCCATGCTGTCAAATTTATAATTCATGGAACAAAACAGACAGGCGTATTAGGAGTCTCTTAAGAAACCAGAGATATTGTTGGAATATTTCACCGAAAACAATTTGGCAAGTCAACCACTATTTTTTGAGGATGATATTATGACTGAAAAATTATATTAATTTATGGCTGTCCAGTAAAACTTTCGAGCATACAATTATCCTACCAATGTCCTGCATAATCAAGCCATAGGGCTTTTGTATTCCCTATTCAGATTCCTGAATCGAAATGAGTGGGTTCTTGTAGGATAGTAATGACCCCAAGGATGAAGAAATACTTCTGGTACAAATACTACGAGGCGACCGGCTCCTTTGGGCGCAAGAAAGACGGCATCCGTAGGAATGACAAGCGGACGGTGCAACTGAGCGACAAAGCCGAGTTCTGGGAGTTTATGGCGCTTAAGAAAGCCGGTACTTATTGATTGAGTAACGGATTTTTTGTACCTTTGTCGTCAGAACAAGCATTGAAGGAATGACTTCCTGGACATAGTAATCCTAACTGTCGCCTTCGGTGCTTATTCTTTTATGTCATTTATAGAATAAAGATAGTATCTAATACGAACCCACCCACTTCTCATTGTTCTCACTTCTTTCGCAACATTTAACCTGATTTTATGACCACGCAATTCTGCTTGGTAATAGTAGAAGTGCTCGATGTTGTACTTGTGGCCATAGGCATCATTATGGCTCAGTAGAAAATCAGTGGGGATAAAAATGGCTTAGTAGAAATTGAGTGGGGATTGTATTGAATAATTTTGGTTCAGTAGATAATGGGGGACACTCGTTGAGAACGGAGAAGATATTTGTCGGAAAGACCTCTTCTGGCTTCCCGGAAGATATCAATAGGGAGGATGAAGTCACTCTTACATCTGTCTCTTGCGTTCAGCCTAGGCTGAACGCTCAAATATATTGATTGAAATCTCCATTTATATTGACTTCTTTCAGCGTTCAGCCTAGGCTGAACGCAAAAACAAGTTGGGTGTAGGGAAATGAGGAGATGTCCATGTGCTCTATTTCAAATGGCAAATGAGGAATAAACTGCCTTTACAGAAACAGAGCAGGATGGTAAGAATATCCAG
>JALERS010000066.1 GCA_022763905.1 Prevotellaceae bacterium
GGGGACATACTAATTGACTTTGTAAAGGTGTCCGATTGATTCCTTATAGGAAATTCTGTAACATGAACAGACTCCATAAAACCCTTTGATTCAAAATGGATGTCATCAGTCAACTCCTTGTCAGGTAGCTCATCTAAGCTACTTTCAATCTCCGTTGCTGCCTGTTCAACTCCTACTACTAAATATTTGTGTCGGTAATACTGCACTTGCTATTGCTTTGATATATTCTTTTGCCATCAAACAAAACTCGTTTTCCCCTCAACTTCTAATTGAATCCCCACTGATTTTCTACTGAGCCTAAATGTCAATATCAGGAGAGGTCAGAAACACGAAAATAGGAGATAAACATCTGTGATGAATGTTTACCTCCTACTCAAAGGGGAAGAGAGAAAATGTATTAGTTGTCCAATAAATGGATAACCAGGCCACTTCGCAGTTTGGGTTCAAACCATGTTGCCTTAGGTGGCATGATGTTTCCACTATCAGCGATATCCATAATCTGTTGCATAGTGACGGGGTAGAGGGCAAGCGCCATTTTCATTTCACCGCTATCCACTCTCCGCTTGAGTTCTTCTAGTCCTCTCAGTCCACCTACAAAGTCTATGCGTTTGTTGGTGCGGAGGTCCTTGATTCCTAGTATCTTATCCAAAATCAGTCTTGAGGAGATGTCCACGTCAAGTATGCCTATGGGGTCATCATTGTTGTAGGTTCCTTCTTTGGCGACAAGGCTATACCATTGGCCTTCAAGATAGAGTGAGAATTCGTGCAGACGGGTAGGATGATAGGGATTTGTTTCCCCTTTGGAAGTGACAATGAAGTCATTGTGCAGACGGGTGAGAAACTCGTCTGGAGTCATTCCGTTGAGGTCCTTCACCACTCGGTTGTAATCTAGAATGGTGAGTTGACTGGCAGGGAAACATACTGCCATGAAATAGTTGTATTCCTCATTACCTTGATGGTGAGGATTTTGTCGGGCTTTTTCAGCTCCTACCAGTGCAGCCGCTGCTGAACGATGATGGCCGTCAGCAATGTAGAGGCTGGGCATCTTTTGGAATTCCTTGGTGATAGTGGTGATATCTTGCTGGTTGTTGATGACCCAAAACTGATGTCTAAATCCGTCAATAGGAGCAATGAAGTCGTAGACGGGAACCGTAGCGGCATATTGGTTGATGAGGCCATTGAGTATGCTGTTGTCTGGATAGGCGAAGAATACAGGCTCCATGTTTGCATTGTTGATTCTGACATGCTTCATGCGGTCCTCTTCTTTATCCTTACGGGTCAGTTCGTGTTTCTTGATAACTCCTGTGAGATAGTCATTGACGTAGGCACCTACTACTAATCCATATTGTGTTTTGCCGTTCATTGTCTGGGCATAGAGGTAGTAGCAGTCTTGTTGGTCTTGTACTAGCCAACCCTTTTGTTGGAATTTGCGGAAATTTTCAACAGCTTTTTCATAGACCTGCTCATCATACTCGCTAGTTCCTTCAGGGAAGTCGATTTCTGGTTTGATGATATGATAGAGTGACATTTCGTTATCGCCGGCTTCCTTACGTGCCTCTTCAGAACTGAGCACGTCATAGGGACGGCTTTCTACTCTTTCCACATATTCTTTAGGAGGGCGTACGCCCTTGAAAGGCTTGACAATTGCCATGGGGATGCTAATGATTTTTATTATTTGTTCAATTGGAACTTGGTGATACCATCTTTCAGGAATCCTACAATCTGTTTGGCGGCAGCTACACCTGCATTGATATTGGCTTCAGCTGTCTGTGCACCCATCTTCTTGGGGGTGGAAAAATAGCGTCCCTCAAGGGTAGAGAAGGCTTCATGTGCATCGGGCATGATGTCGGTGATGTATTTCAAGTCCGTACGTTCCTTGAGAAGTGTTAGCAGACTCTCCTCGTCAATTACCTCTTTTCTTGCAGTATTGATAAGGATGGCATTTTTCTTCATGGTTCCTACCAATGATCCATTTATGCTTTTTACAGTTTCAGGTGTAGCAGGGATATGTAGACTGACGATATCACATTGTGAAAACAAATCTTCACGGCTGGCTACAGGCTCTACATCAGCTTTTTTGATAACTTCAGCAGGACAGAAGGCATCATATGCTAGTACTTCCATTCCAAACCCTTTTGCAATACGGGCTACATTGTGTCCCACATTACCAAAGGCAAGTAGCCCAAGTTTTTTGCCCATTAATTCAGAACCACTTTTACCGTTGTAGAAATTACGTACGGCATATACCAACAATCCCATAACCAGTTCGGCAACAGCATTGGCATTCTGTCCGGGAGTGTTCATGGCTACTACGTTGTGGGATGTAGCAGAGGCTAAATCTAGATTGTCAAAGCCTGCCCCTGCACGTACTACAATTTTCAATTGAGGAGCTGCATCAAATACTTCAGCATCCACTTTGTCACTGCGCACTATCAGAGCATCTGCATCCGCTACTGCAGCAAGGAGTTCGGCTTTTTCGGTATACTTCTCCAGTAGGGCAAGTTCATAGCCTGCTTCTTCTGTGACTTTTCTGATGCCGTCAATAGCGACGGGAGCAAAAGGCTTGGAAGTTGCAACGAGTATTTTCATATTTCGTAAGGTATTGATTATAATGTGGTTTTAGTTATCTTAAGATAGCAAGTTGTCCTCCTTCTTTAGGGGGAGGACAACTTGTAGGAATCAGTGTGAATTTATCAGTGTTTCTTTTCAAACTCTTTCATGCAAGCCACGAGGGCTTCTACCCCTTCTTTGCTCATAGCATTATAGCAACTAGCTCTGAATCCTCCTACCGAACGGTGACCCTTGATGCCCACCATGCCGAGAGAAGTGGCGAAGGCAGCAAATTCAGCTTCCAGTTCCTTATAGTCGTCATTCATAACGAAGCAGATGTTCATCCGTGAGCGGTCTTCTGTCTCCACCGTTCCTCGGAAGAGTTTGTTGCGGTCTATTTCAGCATAGAGTATCTCTGCCCTTTCAGAAGCCCGTCGGTCCATTTCTTTCACACCTCCTTGGGCTTTTATCCAGCGGAGGTTCATCAGAGCACTGTAAATAGGAACGCAGGGAGGTGTATTAAACATAGAGCCTTTTTCTATATGGGTGCGATAGTCAAGCATAGTAGGAATATTACGGCTTACTTTACCCAAGGCATCGTCTTTGACAATAACAAAAGTAACGCCTGCCATAGAAAGGTTTTTCTGCGCACCGCCATAAATCATGGCGTATTTGCTTACATCGATAGGTCGGCTTAGTATGTCTGATGACATATCGGCAATGACGGGAACAGGAGCATCGAAGTCTTTGCGTATTTCTGTGCCGAAGATGGTATTATTGCTTGTGAAATGGAAATAATCTACGTCAGAAGGAATTTCGAAACCTTTAGGAATATAGTTGTAATTCTTGTCGGCCGACGAAGCTACTTCTATTGTATCACCGAAGAGCTTGGCTTCCTTGAGAGCCTTTTTGGCCCAAGTGCCAGTATTGAGGTAGGCAGCTTTCTTTTCCAAGAAGTTGTAGGGAACCATACAGAATTGCAGACTGGCGCCTCCACCTAAAAATATAACAGAATAACCAGCAGGAACATCCAGCAGTTCTTTCATCAATTGCTGGGCTTCGTCCATCACGGGCTGGAAGTCTTTTGAGCGGTGGCTTATTTCCATAAGAGAGAGGCCAATGCCGTTGAAGTCAAGGCAAGCCTGAGCAGTCTGCTCTATCACTTCACGGGGCAGGATAGAAGGTCCTGCATTAAAGTTGTACTTTTTCATTTAGGTTACAGTAAAGATTTTTGTCAGTGTCGATATTGTGTCAAGTTCAGTCACAATCCTTGTTTCTCGAATATTGTGCACATTCTCGTGGCAGATGTGAAATGCGTCAACCACAGAAGGCTGTTGAGTGACAAGGTGTATTTTTTTTCTAGTGCAAAATTACAAAATTGTATGCGAAAACCATGTTCTATAATGATATAAATATGTCATGTTGATAAAAAAACGGGTGTATTTGGTTATTTGAAAAAAAAGGACTAATTTTGCGTCCGAAAAAACGGGTGCGGTCCGGTAGCTCAGTTGGATAGAGCAACAGCCTTCTAAGCTGTGGGTCTTGGGTTCGAATCCCAACCGGATCACCTAGTAGGGCGACTTCCAATTTATAGGAGGTCGCTTTTTCGTAATATTTACTAGAATTTTTTTGAAGGTTCTTAAAGCCAGAAGAAGCCGTATCTGCTTGCAGGGAAGAGATAGAGAGACTATAGCCTTTGATGTCGGCTATCTGTCACTCCGTCAGAGGCGACAAAAGGTGTGTGTCCATTGCCTCCCTGGGCTGGATGTAACTCCATAGTAAATAGTAAGGCTTCCAAACTAGAGAAGTCTGCATTGGATTCGTTCAATACTGTAGAGGAGGCTCTTTAGTAGCTTATTTATGAAAAAAGCGAAGGAGGGTGTTCCAAAAACCTTTTCGACCATCTATGAAGGCTTCTAGTAACTGGACGGTACCATTAGGATTGCTAGGCAGAATATAATAATCGGCTAAACAGGCGGGGATGAGTACACTGGATCCTTCCTGAAGGGTTACCATAGATGGTTCTCCCTTAATCTGCACTTGACAATCGCCTTTCAGACAAACACAGATGACAAACGAGTCATATTTCTTCATATTGCGATGGAAGCGTCCCTTGGAGCGCACCTTGCGTATAGTGAAGTAGGGACAGTTGATGACGAGTGTGGCTGCATCCTTTCGGTTGGTGTAATGGGTGCGGTATTCTGAACGTACATGGTAATCGATGGCTTCAGCAGCAGCTTCGGTATGGAGTTCGCGTAGTTTACCGTCTAACCCTTTGCGATTGTAATCGTAAATACGATAAGTGATGTCGGAGGTCTGCTGGACTTCTACGAGCAATATGCCGGAACCGATGGCATGAATCCTTCCTGCCGGTATGTGGAAGACATCTCCTGTCTTTACTTCATGACTAGCAAGTACACTACATATTTCCCCACTAGCTACCAATGACTGATATTGTGCAGGGGTAATGGATTCCTTTAGACCTGCATAGAGACTTGCACCAGGCTCGGCGTCTACTACGTACCACATCTCGGTTTTGCCAAACTGGCCTTCTCCATGGCGCTTCTTGGCAATAATGTCATCGGGATGCACCTGGATGCTCAGGTCTTGTTGGGCGTCAATGATTTTGACCAACAAGGGGAAGCGATTGCCATAGGTGGCATAGACATGGCGACCTACCAATAGTTCCTTATATTCTTCTAGTAGATGCCCCAAGGTAACTCCCTTGAATTCACCTTCTGCTACTACCGATTCATGACCAGGAACAGCTGATATCTCCCAACTTTCACCGATGCCGTCAATGGGGGCAGGCAGTTTTTTGTAATGGGATATTTTGCTTCCTCCCCAAATCATAGGACGTAGCCAAGGGGTGAATTTCAACGGTAGTCTTTCTGCTTGCCAATGGATAATCGAAGTGTTCGTGCTCATAGAAAATAAAGGGGGGACTAACGTGGAGAAGGTGAAGTGGGAGCTGACTAGATATTGGAACTGAATTGCTTGATTTGTTGTTCTTCCGTGCGTTGGCATATCAAGAAGCGTCCGCCTTTTTCTGAGACTATATAGTTGTTTAGTCCTTGCAAAACTACTTGCTGGGCGTCTTCTGCATGAACAATGCAGTCTTGGCAATCAAAGAATCGGACTGGACCTACAGAGGCATTGCCATGAGAGTCTTTCTCTAGTTTGTCGTATAACGATGCCCAGTTGCCCAAGTCGCTCCAACCGAAATCTGCAGGATGTGTAAATACCATTCCTTTCTGTGAAGCAGGCTCCATGACTGCGTAGTCAATAGATATTTTCTCACAGGCAGGAAACAGTGTTAGAGTGTCTCCGGTAGCTACCATCTCTGCTATCTGACGGGCTATTTGGGGCTTGAATTGCTGGAAAGAGGAGATGATGGTCCGGGCATTCCATACAAAGATACCTGCATTCCACAGATAATTACCCGCAGAAAGATACTGGCGAGCTACGTCCAAGGAGGGTTTTTCCTTGAATTGGCTGACTGGATGGATTTCTGTGCCTGCCACAGCTTCTGGCAACATGGCTACATATCCATATCCTATCTCGGGACGGGAGGGACGTATACCGATGGTGACAATGTTAGAACTCTGTGCTGTAAATGCCAAAGCATTGGTGGCTACCCTGCGGAATTCTTCTGGATTCATGACAATCGCGTCGGAGGGTGTTACTACAATATTGGCATCAGGGTCTTCTTGACTAATGGCCCAACATGCCCATGCTATGCAGGGAGCAGTATTACGTGCTGCTGGCTCTGCCAAGATGTGGGATTCTGGAACGGAAGGAAGTTGTTGCTTGACTATGTCAATATAAGCCTGATTGGTGACTATCCAGAAATTTTCGTCTGGACAAAGGCCTCTGAAACGGTCTACAGTAAGTTGGATAAGACTTTTTCCACAACCGAGTATGTCAATGAACTGCTTGGGGTATTCGGGGGTGCTGAGAGGCCAAAAGCGACTGCCGATGCCGCCTGCCATGATAACAATATGATGGTGGGTATATGATTGCATAGAAGAGTGGGTGTATGAGTGATAAAAATAAAATAGTAGATGTATCAGCGTTCTGCCCTCATGGGGTTGTGCAGAAAATCTTCATAGGCCAAACGGATGCCGTCTTCGAGTTCGGTATGGTATCTCCAACCAAGTTGTTCTGTCTTGCTGACATCAAGAAGTTTTCTGGGAGTACCATTAGGTCGCGATGTGTCCCATAGTATTTTTCCTGAATACCCAACAATTTTAGCTACCAAATAGGTGAGTTCTGCTATGGTGAGTTCTTTCCCTGTACCGGCATTAACGGTTTCATTGCCTGAGTAATGATTCATCAAGAAAACACAAAGTTCTGCCAGGTCATCTACATATAGGAATTCTCTGAGCGGACTTCCATCACCCCAACAGGTTACTTCTTCTAATTGTTGTTCTTTAGCTTCATGGAAACGGCGGATGAGAGCGGGGAGTACGTGGCTATGCTCTGGATGGTAATTGTCATTGGGACCATAAAGATTGGTGGGCATGACGGAAATGAAATCAGTGCCATATTGTCGATTGAGGAATTCACAGTATTTCAAACCGCTTATCTTGGCTAGGGCATAGGCCTCGTTGGTCTTTTCCAATGAGGACGTGAGCAGATAAGACTCCTTCATCGGTTGTGGTGCTTCACGTGGATAGATGCAACTGGATCCAAGAAACTCAAGTTTGCGGCAACCATTTTTCCAGGCTGCATGAATAACATTCATCTCCAGTATCATGTTCTCATACATGAAGTCGGCCAATGCATTCTGATTGGCTACAATGCCTCCTACTTTGGCAGCTGCCAAAAAGACGTATTCGGGACGTTCTTCAGCAAAGAATTTTTCTACTTGGTCTTGTCGGCAAAGGTCCAGTTCTTTGTGAGTACGAGTAACGAGGTGGGTATATCCTTGGCGTTGCAATTCACGGACAATGGCACTTCCTACCATACCTCGATGGCCGGCAACATAGATTTTTGAATTCTTTTCCATGTGACAAAGGGATGTTTGCTATTTGACAATTCCTTTCTCCAGGTATTCAGCCAAATTAGTTCTGACTTTGGCTGCTACGCCTTCAGCAGCGACTTTCGACATATCGCTGTCTATCATGATTTTGACCAGCTTTTCAAAAGAGGTCTTATTGGGATTCCAGTGTAACTTTTCCTTGGCCTTTGTAGGGTCACCCCAAAGGTTAACGACATCAGTAGGGCGGTAGAAGTCTTTGCTGACAGCTACCAACGTGTGGCCCGTGAGGTCCTGACCAGCTTTGTGCTTTCTGTTGTCGGCTACGCAGATGCCTACTTCATCTAATCCTTCTCCCGAAAATTCTAACTGCAGGTCGACATACTTGAATGCCAGCTCAGTGAATTCTCTGACGGAGTGCTGGACACCAGTGGCAATGACGAAGTCTTCTGGCTGATGGTTCTGAAGGATAAGCCACATACATTCTACATAGTCCTTGGCATATCCCCAATCTCTTAGACTGGACATGTTGCCCAACCATAATTTGTCTTGAAGACCTTGGGCGATGCGAGCAGCTGCAAGGGTTATTTTTCGAGTAACGAAGGTTTCACCACGACGTTCACTTTCATGATTGAAAAGGATACCTGAGCAGCAGAACATGTTATAGGCTTCACGATATTCCTTCACAATCCAATAACCATAGAGTTTGGCAACGGCATAAGGAGAATATGGATGGAAGGGAGTGTTTTCATTCTGAGGAACTTCCTCTACCTTTCCATAGAGTTCGGAGGTGGAAGCTTGGTAGATGCGGCATTTGCTGGCCAAACCACAGGCACGGACACCTTCCAAAATACGTAGGACTCCTACAGCATCTATATCTGCCGTGAATTCAGGTGAGTCAAAACTTACTTGTACATGGCTCTGGGCTGCCAGATTATAGATTTCATCAGGTTGTATCTGGGCTATCACTTTCACCAAGGACATAGAATCCCCCAAGTCGGCATAATGAAGATGAAAGTTTTCTTTTCCTTCCAAGTGGGCTATTCGTTCCCGATAGTCAACAGAAGAGCGTCGGATGATGCCATGGACTGCATATCCCTTTTCCAAAAGGAATTCGCTGAGATAGCTTCCATCTTGTCCTGTGATACCTGTAATCAATGCTGTTTTCATGATGGTCTATTATTATATATGGTATATAACCCAAGACAGTTGGCAACATGCGTTGCCAACTGTCTCAGCAATGCCATTACAAAAATAATATATTTTGAATGATATGGCACTAATTAGTACTGTTCTTTTTTTTAGGGCAAGTGGGAATGGAGGTCTATCTGATAGAAATATTTCCATAGAGGTGCCACCATGAGTGCTTGAGAGAAACCATCCTGCAATAGGAGGTCTTTGACTTGTTCAGGTTCCCATAGGGAAAAACTGATGTCTTCGGTCTGCTCTAGATGCTGACAGGACACAGGTTCCACTCCTATAGCAAGAAAGGTATGACTATAGTTGTTACAGCTTCCCGGATTGGGACTAATAGTCATGAAATGGGACCATTGTCCATGGCCATATCCTGTCTCTTCGTACAATTCCCGTCGAGCAGCTTCCAAGGGTGTCTCTCCATTTTCGATGACTCCTGCAGGTAGTTCATATCCCACACGTCCCTGAGCATGCCGGTACTGCTGTTCAATAATCATTTGGCCGCTGTGCGTGATAGCGATAATATTGCACCAATCAGGATACTCCAGTACAAAGTATTCAGGAATCTCTACACCTGAAGGGAGTCTGACGTGGTCTCTTCTTGCTGTCAGCCAAGGATAACGGAAGAGATACTCACTATCGAGCAGTTGCCAATTTTGAGGGGTCTTCATGAAGGGAAAGTAGAACAGGAAATAAGTGGGAGTAAATCAGAACTCGGCGTTATTGGGAGTCCTGGGGAAGGGGATGACGTCACGGATATTCTGCATGCCAGTAACAAACAGAATAAGACGTTCAAATCCTAAACCAAATCCAGCATGAGGACAGGAACCATATTTACGGGTGTCTAGATACCACCACATATCCTTCATCGGAATATTGCGTCGCTTGATTTCTGCAATCAGTTTATCATTGTTTTCCTCTCGTACAGAGCCTCCGATAATTTCGCCAATCTGTGGGAAGAGAACGTCGGTGCCTTGTACGGTATCATTCATTACCTTGCCATTGCAGACAGGTTTTTCTTCGTCTATCTTCATATAGAAAGCCTTGATGTCCTTGGGGTAGTTGGTCATGATAACAGGCTTTTTGAAATATTCTTCCACCAAATAGCGTTCATGTTCGCTGGCAAGGTCATCTCCCCAATTGCAGGGGAATTCAAATTGCTTACCTTGGGCAATAGCTTTTTGAAGAATTTCAATTCCTTGGGTGTAGGGTAAGCGAATGAATTCTGTATTGACTACATTTTGTAGTCTTTCCAGCAGACCCTTGTCAATCATTTTGTTGAGAAATTCCAAGTCATCGTGGCAGTTTTCCAATGCCCAACGGATACAGTATTTGATAAAATCTTCTTCAAGGTCCATGAGTTCTTCAAGGTCCATGAAAGCGATTTCGGGTTCAATCATCCAAAATTCGGCAAGGTGGCGTGGAGTATTAGAGTTTTCAGCACGGAAGGTAGGACCAAATGTGTAGATGGCTCCCAATGCAGTGGCTCCCAACTCACCTTCTAGCTGTCCAGATACGGTAAGGGAGGTCTGTTTGCCAAAGAAGTCGTCATCGTAGACTATTTTCCCCTCTTCATCCTTTTTCAGGTCATAAAGGTTTTTGGTGGTTACCTGAAACATCTGTCCTGCTCCTTCGCAGTCACTGGCAGTAATGAGAGGTGTATGGAAATAGTAGTAGCCGTGATTGTGGAAATAGGTATGTATGGCCATTGCCATATTGTGTCGGATGCGCATGATGGCTCCAAATGTATTGGTGCGCAGACGCAGATGAGCATATTGGCGCATGTATTCAAAACTCTGTCCTTTCTTTTGCATGGGATAGTCGGCTGGACAGGTACCTAGGATGTTAATGGTTTCAGCTTGTATTTCACAAGACTG
Source organism: Prevotellaceae bacterium (assembly GCA_022763905.1). Taxonomy (GTDB): domain Bacteria; phylum Bacteroidota; class Bacteroidia; order Bacteroidales; family Bacteroidaceae; genus UBA6382. The sequence goes on from JALERS010000066.1 coordinate 10,603, forward strand.
TCCGCTTCCTGGACTTTCTGTCAATAGGCCCTCTACACTGAGGCATGCTCCGGTTGTAATGAGGCGGAACAGGTCTGCATCAAATTTTTCACTGTCGGCTACTATCTGTACATTCTTGATGGTTGATCCGTCATTCAAGGCAATAAAGTGGACAGACTTGCTGTTGCGGTGGGTTCTTACCCAACCCTTGGCAAGAACCGGCTGACCGTATTCCTGCGATTGTAAGATATCAATGATTTTCGTTCTTTTCATAGGTGTGGCTTGTAATTGCTGTTCAATATTACTTTATTCAAAAGCTCCCATTTTTAGCATATTGACTTCGTCGGGAGTGAGATATCGCCATTGGCCTCGTTTTAGGTTTTTCTTGGTCAGACCTGCGAAATACACACGGTCCAGTTTCTTGACGAAAAATCCCATATGCTCAAAGATGCGTCTTACGATGCGGTTTTTGCCGCTGTGGATTTCTATGCCAACTTGTTTCTTGTCTTCATCCTTGGCAAATTCAATGGCATCAGCCTTGATAAGGCCATCTTCCAATTCGATGCCGTTGCGGATTTGATCAAGTTGCTCTTCTGTAATTTCCTTGTCAAGGAAGACGTGATAGATTTTCTTTTTGAGGAATTTGGGATGGGTGAGTTGAGCTGCCAAATCACCGTCATTGGTGAGCAGGAGTACACCAGTAGTATTTCTGTCTAATCGGCCTACTGGGTAAATGCGCTCAGGACAGGCATTCTTCACGAGGTCCATCACCTTCTTCCTGTTCTGTGGGTCATCGCTAGTGGTAACGTAGTTCTTCGGCTTATTTAAGAGAACATATATTTTATCTTCGATAACTACTGTTTTGTTCTTAAACTGGACTACGTCAGACCTCATTACCTTTGCTCCCAATTCTTTCACTACTACATCATTGACTTTAACCATTCCTGCTTGAATGAAGGCGTCGGCATCACGTCGGGAACAGATGCCGGCATTGGCCAAATACTTGTTGAGACGTAGAGGTTGGTCAGGATCTGCATTGAGGTCCTTATAACGAATTACCTCTTTGGGGTTGGGATTAAGAGGTTTACGTTTATGGGGCTTTGTATATCTAGACTTTATGGGGCCGTGGCCAAAACGTCGGTCCATGGAAGGACGGCGATAGGAGGAATAGGATTGGCGAGGATAGCCCATGGGGGCAGATTCGCCTCCTTCTTGATAGGCTGGTCCTGCCTCATAAGCCATGTCGTTCTTGGGTGTATAGCTGTCACGACCATAATAGGAGCGATGGTCGCGTGCTTGTGGATATCTGGGAGAAGGGTAGTAGTTGGTACCATACCCTCTGTTGGAATACTCACGTTTGTAACCTCCGTTTTCTGTGGTTCCTTCAGCGTTTTTGGGTGTATTTTTGGCAAAGCTTTCGTTTCCATTCATATAAGAAGACGAAGGATAGTAGCCTTCCTGTCTACGTGGATGATGATTGCTATAGCTTCTGTAATTATTTGTTCGTTCATAGTTGCCGTATTCTCTTGCATAACGAGGTTGTTGGAGATTACCTTCTTCTTTAGACCTGTTATCAAATCCTATTTTCTCTGCAACGGGGATCCGTCTACGCATGCGGGGCAATCCCTGTCCCGATGCCTGTTCCTTCTTCTCTTCTTCGTAAAGGTGGTTTTCATTAAGATCATTCATAGCTCTTTTACTGTGTTTTAATTTTAAGGTAACTATTGGATAATTCGAGGTGTGTCACATGCCGGTGTAAGTATGAGGAGTGATGGCACGCAGTTCTTCTTTTACTTCATCAGCAATCTCCAGGGAGTCAATGAAATTGGCAATAGACTCGGATGTAATGGCTGTGTTGGTTCGTGTAAGGCTTTTCAGTGCTTCATACGGATTGGGATAGCCTTCTCTGCGCAGCAGTGTTTGGATGCCTTCTGCACATATTGCCCAGCAGTTATCCAGATCCTTATTGATGGCTGGCTGATTGAGAAGCAGTTTGCTAAGGCCTTTCAGTGTGGATTGTAGAGCAATGACCATGTGTCCCATGGGTACACCTACATTACGCAGTACAGTAGAATCTGTCAGGTCTCTCTGAAGACGGCTTATCGGCAACTTTTGGCTAAGAAATGCCAGAAGAGCATTGGCTATGCCCAAATTGCCTTCGGAATTTTCAAAGTCAATAGGGTTGACTTTATGGGGCATGGCAGATGAGCCTACCTCGCCCGCCTTGATTTTCTGTTTGAAATATTCCATGGAGATATACATCCAAAAATCACGGTCCAAATCAATGATGATGGTGTTGATTCTTTTCAGGGCATCGAAAACAGAAGCTAAATGGTCATAATTGCTGATCTGAGTGGTCCATTCTTCCCGTTGTAGACCTAGATGCTCTTTGACAAACTGGTTACCGAATTCCTTCCAGTTGTATGCGGGATAAGCTGCATGATGGGCATTGAAATTACCTGTAGCACCACCAAACTTGGCAGAGAATCTGCAAGCCTTTAGTGTTTCCATCTGTTGAGTAAGACGATAGGAAAATACTTTTATTTCTTTGCCTAGGCGGGTAGGGGATGCGGGTTGCCCATGGGTTTTGGCCAACATGGGGATATCTTTCCATTCTTCTGCGTAGGAATCCAGTTTGTCAATAAGCTGGATGAGTAGAGGAAGGAATTCTTTTTCAATGGCATCCTTGATGCTCAAAGGAACAGCTGTGTTGTTGATGTCTTGAGAGGTGAGACCGAAATGTACAAATTCCTTGTACTTGTCAAATCCGGTCAGTTGGTCCATCTTTTTCTTGATGAAATATTCTACAGCTTTCACATCATGATTGGTGACCGATTCAATTTCTTTAATCTGACAGGCGTCGTCCAGACAAAAATCCTTGTAAATAGATTTTAGGGATTCAATCTTTTCTTGGGAAAGATCTGCCAGTTGGGGGAGTGGCAATTGGCACAAAGCAATGAAATACTCAATTTCTACAAACACGCGGTATTTCATCAGTGCGAATTCAGAAAAGTAATGGGAAAGATTCTGTGTTTTTTCATGGTATCTGCCGTCTATAGGGGAAACGGCAGTCAAACTGTGGTGTGCATACATAATTCCTGATAATAATATTTCTTTAAGATGGAAAATAGGTAATTCTGTTTTTGCTGTATTGTTGTGATGTATCGTTGCATTCTTTCTTTAACAGAATAAGAAGCCACTCTGTAAGCCGGGTTCTGTTTGCCTCAAAACGGCATTCCTGTCATTTATCTAGATGTTATGTTGCCATAAAATTCTATCACCCTACCCTCCAACGCTGGAATATTGGGCGAGCTACCCTCATGGCGCTGGTATACTTGGGCTTTCAACATCCAAGATGCACACAAGTGGCATCACTGTCACTTGTCGTAAGCTCTTACCTCACGTTCTCACCCTTACCTCTTGTAAAGAGGCGGTTATTTTCTTCTGCATTACTCTGCCCTCACGGACAGCTTTCAGTTAGAAAGTGAATCGCTCTGTGTTGCCCGGACTTTCCTCTTGATCGTGAAGATGCAAGCGACAGGACGAACGACTTCTTATTCTGTGACAAAGGTACAAATAATTCTCTATTGCCTGACTAATTGTGTGGAGAAATGATTGAATTTTTACAGGATGGATTAGGCTTCTTTTTTCTTGATTCCGGTGCTTGCTTCAACGACATTGACAATGTAGTCATTCAACTTTTCACATTCGTTGATGATGTCCATATAGATGGTGCCTACCGAATAAGAATATTCATGGCTGTCAACGCTGTAGATATTCTGTGTCTTGAGTTGGTTTCTGTAGTTGTTGATTTCATTTTCCAAATTGAAGGCGGGGTTGACATCCAGTTGTTCATGATGGCTGCTCAAGAGAGTATCCATGAATTGCAGTGACTGGTCTATCAGCGATGTCATTCGGTGAATGTGTTTGTATTGCTCTGCAGAAAATTCCTGTTGGGAACTTACTTTTCGGTTAATGATGCGGGCTATGTTGTAGCAACTGTCGCTAATGCTTTCTATTTCGGAGATAATACGGAGCATACGGCGTATTTGGGCTTTTGTGATATCACTGAGATGATTGTCACTGACTTGCTCTAGGTATTTGGAAATTTCTAGTTCCATCTTGTCGGCAATGCTTTCATATTTTTCCAATCGTGAGAATTGCTTTATGAATGTCTCGTCATTCTTCTCCGTGTTGATAATTTCTTTGGCCATGTCAAACATTCGATGGGTACGCAATCCAAATTGATGAATTTCCTTTTGGGCTTCAAGTACCGATAATTCAGGTGTTTGCATGATACCTCCTTCAAGGAATTGCAGACGAGGCTCCACTTCTTCCTCTTCTTTCTCTGACTTGATGATGAAATTGACAATTCTTTCTATGACAGGAATAAACCATACCAGCAGAAAGGTGTTGCATAAGTTGAAGGCTGTATGAAATGCCGCCAATGCCATGGAGACCCTCTGTGCTGAAACGTTGGTAGTACTTTCGTATTCGTATCCTACGATTTGGCAACAGAAATGGGTGAATGGGTAGAAGAAGATGATGACCCAAATAACACCAGTTACATTGAAAACCAAATGCGCTAATGCGGCTCTCCGGGCTTGGGGTGTAGCACCGAGTGCAGCCAAATTGGCAGTCATAGTGGTGCCGATGTTTTCACCCATAACCAAGGCAATGCCTAGATAGATGGGGAGAACGCCTGTGGAACACATTAGGATGGTGATGGCCATAACTGCAGCAGAAGACTGTACAATGCCTGTAATGATGGTTCCCACCGCCAGAAATATCAGGATAGTGCTGTAGCTATGGATATCAAATGACTTGAAGAATTCTATCATTTCCGGATTCTTGTCCAATTGTAAATCCTTTCCACACGTGCTTAGAAGGACAAGACTGAAGAACATGAATGCCAAACCAAACAGGAAATCACCGATGGAACTTTTCTTCCTGACGAAAATGAGCATAATGCCGATGAAGAAAGCAGGAAATACGACGCTTCGAAGATCTACGGAGAATCCCAGACTCATAATCCAAGCGGTTAGGGTTGTACCTATATTGGCTCCCATGATGACAGAAATGGCTTGAGCCAGTGACAGCAGACCTGCATTGACAAATGAAACGGTCATCACAGTAGTTGCCGAGGAGGATTGGACAGCACAGGTAATAAATGTACCTGTGAGGATGCCTGTGAATCGGTTAGTTGTCATTGCTCCCAGGATGCGTCGCAGTTGTGAACCAGCCATTTTCTGCAAGGATTCACTCATAATCTTCATTCCATAAAGCAAAAGAGAAAGAGAACCGATGATTTCAATGACAATTTTTAGATAATCAGGCTGTTGCATAGATAAATTAGTTATAGATAGTTGATAAGAATCAGTTGTAGGAATCTTGTTGTTGTGCAAAGAGTATGTCTCTGACAAGGGTACATCATACTTTGGGCTGATAGCGACATCTGAGTGAATAGGAAAGCAGATGATAGGGTATGATGACGATAAGAAGGAAGAAGGTAGATGCTGCCAACGTAGCGAATGAGAGCAGGTATGAGAGAATGGGCACATACCTGGGCAGGTCGGATGGGTCACCGGCCATGACGGAATGTTCTGACAAGATGCTGGCCATGTGCAGGATGCCAAATGGCAAGGATATGATAAATGTTAGTAGCAGAAACAATGTGCCGGCACAGAGACCGATGATGAGTGCGTGGCCATACTGATGGGCTGGTTTTCTCTTGACCAACTGCATTCCTACAAACGTGGAGGGAAGAAAGGATAGATGGTGATAGGCTACAAGATGGAAAGGAAGCCAAAAGAGTACTGCGGACAGCAGTGAAGGAATTAGAAGGAAATCGGGTATAACGGGTAATGAGCAAAGGGCGTAGAAGGTGGCCAAAGCCAGTAAGGAGGTCACAAGAAAGACGATGAAAGGAATCTTGGAAGACTTTGACAGTTGTTGTATGTTGTCTTTGCTGAAACGAAAGGGCTGGAGCTTTCCGGATTCTGATAGAGATGCATCTGCCATCATCTGATGGGATACTGTTACGATAAAGGCAGTTGATGCTACTGCAATAAGGATTCCTGTTACCTGATAGATGATAGGAGGTATTTCGGCCAGATGACATAGAATGGACAGGATGGTACCTAGGAGACCAGTAGCTACACAAAATGGCCATAGGGATTTTGCCCAGATGCCGGCATATGAGAGGAGCAGAGACAAGCTAGTGCTTATTATCTGTCGGTTGCTTCGTGCTATGTCCAAGCGAAACCGTTGGGTGGTTGTGATGTCAGTCTTTATTTTCATAGCAGCATTATTAGGAATTGAATAAGTTCAGTTTATTGTTGCGTGCTTCCTCCATTGTCGCTTGACGGGGGGGCTGTTTTTGCGTATAGGCGATGCGGATGGATTCATATCGTTGTCGAACCTCTGCGAGGAAGGTGGCTCGCTTCCTGGGATGTACCAATTGGGTGGCGATGATTGCTGTTTGTGCTGCATCCTTTGACCAAATGACAGGGCCTTTGTATACTGGTGCAATCTTGAGTGCAGTGTGAAGTTCGTTAGTGGTGGCACCACCTATGATAATAGGTATTTGGATACCATGTTGGTTGAACACATTTGCTACGTTAATCATTTCTGTCAGACTAGGTGTAATAAGGCCGCACAATCCCACCATATCAGCTTTTTGTCGGATGGCCTCGTTGGCTATCTGTTCTGCCGGGCACATAACACCTAAGTCGTGGACGCAGAAATTGTTGCATCTCAATACAACAGCTACAATGTTTTTGCCGATGTCATGAACATCTCCCTTGACAGTAGCCATGACAATGGTTCCTTGACGGGTTGTGTTGGAATCTGATTTGTCAGAAGCCATGTGCGGGGATAAGTAGGTCACTGCTTTCTGCATGATTTTGGCAGTGCGTACTACTTGTGGCAAAAACATTTTTCCGGAGGCAAATCGCTCGCCTACTTCACCCATTCCTCGGATGAGAGGACCTTCAATGATGTCCACAGCTTTACTGAAGGTCTGTAGAGCTTCTGCCAGATCGGTTTCAAGAAAAGAGTCGGAACCTTCTACTAAAGCCTGTACCAATCGTTCTTCTAGAGACTGCAGAGTTCTGTCTGTCAGACTGAGGGTAGTGGTAGTATCGGCAGGGGAGGATGATGATTCTTTGTGGAGTGCAATATATTGGAGCAAGTGGTCGGCAGCATTTTCGTGGCGGTTAAATATCAAGTCTTCCAGAAGGTTTCGCAAGGGGAGGGGGATATCATCATACATCACCCTTGATGCTGGATTGACAATGCCCATGTCCATGCCGGCTGATATGGCATGATAGAGGAAAACGGCATGCATGGCTTCTCTGATGTAGTTGTTGCCCCTGAAAGAGAAAGAAAGATTACTGATGCCTCCTGAAATATGGGCATATGGAAGATGCTGGCGTATCCATGCTGTGGCATTGATAAAGTTGAGGGCATAGTTGTCATGTTCTTGGATGCCGGTACCGATGGATAGTACGTTGGGGTCGAATATGATGTCCTGTGGTGGGAAATCCAGTTTTTCGGTCAGCAGATTGTAGGCTCGTTGGCAGATATGTATTTTTTGTTCGTAGCTGCAGGCCTGTCCTTCTTCGTCAAAAGCCATGACGATGACTGCGGCTCCCATTTTTCTGATATGCCTGGCCTTGTTGAGGAATATTTCTTCTCCTTCTTTGAGAGAAATAGAATTGACAATACATTTGCCCTGAACGCATTTCAATGCAGCTGTTATCACGTTCCAATTGGATGAGTCTATCATGACTGGTACCCTGGATACAAAGGGGTCGGCTGCCATCATGTTGAGGAATATCTGGATTTCCTTCTCGGCATCTAGAAGACCATCGTCCATGTTGATGTCTATAATCTGTGCCCCATCTTCCACCTGCTTGTGGGCAATGTCAAGCGCCTGTTCATATTCGCCATTACTGATGAGACGAAGAAATTTTCTGGATCCGGCTACATTACAACGTTCCCCGATATTGATGAAATTCTGTTCGGGAGTAATGGGGAAGGCATCCAGTCCTGAAAGAATCATGTAAGGATGCTTCTTGATAGGAATGCGTGGACGTCTGGCCAGAGGATTATTCTTGATAGCTTGCACCATTTGGGCGATATGTCTGTCGGTAGTACCACAACATCCGCCGATAATGTTTACCAGTTGGTTACTGGCAAAATTATTCATCAGGGAAGCCATTTCCGATGGACTGATGTCATAGCCGCCCAGTTCATTGGGTAGACCGGCATTGGGATACAGAGAGAGATAATAAGGGGAGATGCCTGCCAGTTCTTCTACAAATGGTTTCATCTCAGTAGGTCCGAAGGAGCAATTGAGGCCTACGGCCAAAACGTGAGCCATTTCAACAGATGCCAGAAAGGCAGCGAGCGTTTGTCCGGAGAGTGTGCGTCCGGATTTCCCGGATAGTGTTACCGATAAAATGATAGGCACATGGATATCTGTCAGGCTCATCTGTTTGTCAGCGGCAAAAAGGGCGGCTTTTGCGTTGAGAGTGTCAAAGATGGTTTCAATGAGCAGTATGTCTACTCGTCCCAATAGCAGTTCTCTGATTTGTTCTCCGTAGGCATCGGCCAATTCGTCAAAGGTGATGTCTCTATGTTCTGGATGGGTTACATCTGTGGCTAGGGAGCATGTCTTGTTAGTGGGCCCGATGGAGCCTGCTACCATTCGTTTTTCGCCTGGGTGCAGGCTCATGAATTCTTCGACGGCCTTACGGGCGATGGCACATGCTTGGCGGTTGATTTCTTTGCATAAGTCTTCACATCCGTAGTCTGCCTGAGAGATGCGTTGAGCGTTGAACGTGTTGGTTTCGATGATATCAGCACCTGCTTCGAGATAACGTCGATGGATATCGGCTATGATATCGGGGCGTGTGATATTCAGAAGGTCGTTGTTTCCTTTTTGGGAGGTAGTCAGAGGAATCTGTTCACTTTTGTGGAAGTCTTCTTCCTGGAGTTTGTATTGTTGTATCATGGTACCCATGGCACCATCTAGGATAACAATGCGTTGTTGTAGCAGTTGGACAAGATGTCGCTCGATGCTTTCTTCCATTGGTGGGGTTATCTTTTAAAACTCTTCATCGTTCTGTCCATTTCCCTCTTGTCTGTGCGTTCCTTGATGGATTCTCGCTTGTCATAGACCTTTTTGCCTTTGGCTAGCGCAATTTCCAACTTGGCTCTTCCGTTTTCGTCTATATATAGTTTGACGGGGATGATGGTGTAACCGGGATTCTTGGTCTCCTGTTGGAGTTTTCTGATTTCTTTTCTGCAGAGCAGGAGTTTTCTGTCACGTCGGGAGCTTGGATTGTTGAACGAGCCATAGAAATAGGGAGCTATATACATGTTCTTAATCCATATTTCATTGTTGCTGATGTAACAGAAAGTATCAACTAGACTTGCCTTAGACTGACGGATAGATTTGATTTCTGTGCCGGACAGAACAATACCTGCTTGTAATCTGGCTATTAAGAAATAGTCAAATTCCGCTCTCTTATTCTTTATAGTGACATGTTTGTTGATTTTGTCTACCATATTCAGGTCAACAGGCTTCTATTTCAAAACAGTGTATGTTTTTCATGACAAAGGTAGCAATTTCTTTGAAAACTCTAGGTTCTATTTCGATAAATTCATCGTCGGCATCTTCCATTTCCGGATATTGTTCATACAAAGCCATGAATTCATCGTCATTGACATCCATCGATTCCAGTTTCTGGTGATATTTGTCATAGAGTTCCCGCATGGAATAGATGAATTTGGAGAAATCCTTGAATCCCCATAGGCGCATAGCTTTGGCAAACGGGTTTTCAAAGATGAAGGGTCCGTATCCATTATAGAGTAATTGCAGCAATCCTCCTTCACTCATCTCTTGTCGGAGTGTCAGAAAGGCGTATAATGTGATTTGGTCAGGGGACAACTTGCTGATACCTTCATTTTGGGCGAGTGACAGGAATTGTTGCTCCAGGAATGTTTGCATCTGCTGCAGGTCGGAGGATATTTCTTTCCAAAGTGTCTTGTCAATCGTAATTTTCATGGTGATATATGATGTTGACTTTGCAAAGGTATTACATCGAGTAAAAATTAGGTCATTTGATGCTCAAAAAGTGAGTGAAATAATATAATTTTGCATATCAAATGATCAATGACAACTGAATGAGAGGATTTCAGTTGATGGCCAATTGACGTCTATAACTCTTCAAAATATCTGAATTACAATGAGTGACAAATCTCAATTTATGGTTTTTTCTGGCACAAATTCAAAGTATCTGACAGAAAAGATCTGTGAACGTCTTGGTATTCCGATGGGCAAGATGGAGATTACCCACTTTTCCGATGGCGAGTTTTGTGTAAGATATGCAGAATCCATTCGTGGAAAAGATGTATTTTTGGTAAATTCCACCAATCCTAGTGCGGAAAACCTTATGGAACTTCTTTTGATGATTGATGCGGCCAAGCGTGCTTCAGCCCGTCATATCATTGCCGTCATTCCCTATTACGGATGGGCTCGTCAGGACCGAAAGGACAAACCCCGTGTCTCCATTGCAGCCAAATTGGAAGCTGACCTTCTGAGTGTGGCAGGAATTGACCGTATGATTACCATGGATTTACATGCTGATCAGGAACAGGGATTTTTCAATATTCCTGTGGACCATCTCTATGCTTCCAGTATTTTCTTGCCATACATACAGTCATTGAATCTCCCCAATCTCTGCATAGCTACTCCCGACGTGGGTGGAAGCAAGCGTGCCAATACATATGCCAAGTATTTGCAGTGTCCACTGGTGCTCTGCAATAAGTTCAGGGCAAGAGCCAATGTGGTTTCTTCCATGCAGATTATCGGTGATGTCAAAGGCTATGACGTTGTACTGGTTGATGATATGGTGGATACTGCCGGTTCTATCACTCTTGCTGCCAAGATGATTAAGGACATGGGAGCCAATAGCGTCAGAGCAATTGCTTCTCATTGTATTATGTCAGGTCCTGCCATCGAGCGCATAGAGAATTCCGTACTTGAGGAGATGGTGTTTACAGATACTGTTCCCTTCCACAAGGAGTGCTCGAAAGTGAAGCGCTTGTCGGTGGCTGATTTGTTTGCTACTACCATTACCAAGATTGAGAATAACGAATCTATCAGTTCGCAGTACATTGTTTGATAGATAATAGAGTTAGAACTACAAATGTTTTTTTTATTCAGCCAGACTGGAATTATTTACCAGTCTGGCTTTCACTTTCTACCATGAATATTCGGGTATTTCAGTCAACTTCAGGGTCAGTAATATTTTTTAGTGGGGCGGAAAGTGACAGATAGAGTAAATCCCGCTATCGTTTCCTTTCTTGCAGGGTGCCAGTCAGGGGAGAGACTCCGTTTCATGGATGCCCGTCCTCCAATAGGCAAGCACATATCTTGGCATGGCCCGACAAAACTCTCAAGTTCGGCAAGTCTGATAAGACCGTTTTGTCAAACAAAAATCAGGAGGGTCTTGAGGAGGGTGTCTGTTGATGCAGTATGACTTCTGCCCAACTGTCTGCTGTTTCAGTTGATGAAGAAAAAAGAGTCCGTTGAAATAAGGAAAAGACGGCTCAGTAGAAAATCAGTGGGGATAAAAATGGCTTAGTAGAAATTGAGTGGGGATTGTATTGAATAATTTTGGCTCAGTAGATAATGGGGGACACTCGTTGAGAACGGAGAAGATATTTGTCGGAAAGACCTCTTCTGG
>JALERS010000048.1 GCA_022763905.1 Prevotellaceae bacterium
GCCGTGGTCTTGTCAAGCAACAGATTGCCCGTTCGCAGCGAAGCCACCTCCAACTGTCCGTTAAGTCCTGTTTCAGGATAAGCCTTGAGGTCCATCCGAGCATTATCAAAGGTATATCCATATATTTTCAACAACTGGGCCACAGGATTACGACGGCCACTCTGCAAGGTAAAGGCAACTCCAGGCATGAAAGTCTTGAGGATTTCTTGGTTCACCTGTCCTTCTTTGACCTGCTGGACAACAGCATCCACAAAACCGTTTACACATTGGAGAATCACATCCCAACTCCTTTCCGACTGAAGCCGAAGTTTGAAATCCCCACTCCGCAAGGCAGCAAGAGTGTGATCGTCGGATGTAGAAAACAGGAATCCTATACTATCGGCAGGAATACCCTGAGTAGGAGTAATCAGATGAAGATGTTCAAAGAGTCCCTTGACCTCCATTTGATGGGCTTCAGATGATGCAGAAGCTATAATACGAAGTTCGGTAGAAAGACGGGCATCCTTGTCATTGCCCGTCAGTACATCTATGGACATATCCTCTACATTGCCCTTGAGACGGGCAGAAAAACCTTGTGGAGAATAGGCTCCTTCCGCCTCCAAAGCTGCTTTGAGCCAAGCATTGCCGCTGAAAACTGAGGCTGTGAGTTGCCTGCCAGCCAGACGGGCATCCATCTGCAAACTATCCAACGGCCAACTTCCATAACTGAACTGTTGGATATGGGCAGAAGCCGACAGGCGGGTACGCAAACTTTGGAAATCAAATCCCATTCCCTCCAGATGCATATCTGCCGTAAGGGGTGACAAAGGCATTTCGGGCAGATAAATGCCCAAGGGGAATTGACGAAAACGGAGACGAAGGTCATAGGTTTCATTTTCCAGACCCATCCTTCCTTGGATTTCCATACGGCCATGACCTGCAGACAGGGAGGATGTAAGGTGGAGACGTGAACCCTCCATACTGAAACGACCTGCGAGCAAAAGACTGTGGGGGATATGAACTCCGGCAGGAAGCCATGAGGAGAGCAAAGCCGGATGACCCGCTTTCAACTGATAACGCAAATCTGCCTGACGACGGTCTGACAGAACATGCTTCACCTCACCTTCTATATCCAGATTCAAGGCCTTGCCCAAACGTAACTGGGCAGAAGGTATACGCAGACGATCCACATTACCCTGCACATGAGCTTCTACCTCCAAAGGACCTGACTGACAATAGGGAAGAAAAGATTCTACCGATTTTCCAGCCAACAGACGAAGGTCACGAGCTCCCATACTGCCCGAGCAATTGACATCCATCTGTCCATGTCCTCCTTCCGAGAGAGCGGACAATGGTACATTTGCATCACAATGGAAATGTGCATCGGGGGTGCGAAGGGCCAACTTAGAGATTCTGACTAGGGTACTGTCATAATGGACATGACCACGAGCATCACTCATCTGCCAACCACAGGACTCCCTAAAGGAGAGATGGCGCAAAGAGAGGTCGAGACTACCGCCTATATAGCGCAGACTGTCAACAGCCAAAGCCATTCGGGAGAGGTGAACGTGATTGATATCCAGACACCCTAACAATGTCGGAGCGAAAGGAACATCGTAATCCAGACGGGAATTTTTCAGACGCAACTGTCTGACCGTATAGGCATTGTGCCCTACATCTGCACAGACATCCTCCAAAATTCCTCTGCACAAGGAGGCTCCCAAACGCATAGAATCACCTGGCATGACAACACGGACCGACACATTGCGCAAATCGGCACGGGAAAGACAAACCTTCAAGGGGGAGGGTTCTCCTTGGGAAGAGGTATCCTGACGGGCTGTATCACTGAGAAGTACATCCAAGTGGGCATTACGCACATGAGCTATACCCAAAGAGGCTGTATCCTCTACAAGGGAATAGTCAACGGGGACCTCCACCTGAAACCAGCCCAATTTACCCTTCAAGCGAATATCATCCAGAAGGTGGCGGGTATCCAAGCGAGCCCCCAACAGAGAAATCTCATCAAGTGAGAGGCATCCCCGGAATAACGGAAGAACTCTGACACCAAGACGGAATGTACGAGCATACAACAATGTATCACTCTCCTGCTTCATGAGAATGCCATGAAGATTGAGATCAAGGGGAAAATAGAGACGCACTTGTTCAATGTGGGTCTCGGTATGTGTAGCTTCCGACAAACTGCGACATGCTATCCCCTTCACCCATTGCTGGACAGGAGGAACATACAGCAGAATGGCCAGCATGAAAAAGAGAACCACAGGAGTAGCTATCATGATGCCAGCAAAGCGGACTGTCTTCTTGAAGGTGTTCTTTCTATTCATTGATAATGCAAAGTAAATCATTTTTTTCGGAATGCAGGACCTGTTATAGAGAAAAATGTACAACTTCCAGCGGGGCAATATTATCTTACCGACACGAAGGAAACATTCGAGGACTGGGTAGCGATGTACGTTTGAAAGACTTTTTGTACTTTTGTCTTCCCATGTACAACATCAGTCATCTCCTCATAGGACATCATCGTCAAAGAATCATCAACAAGGTGCCAGACGGATGGACCTGTTCCTTACCACAAGGAAAGGTGACCTGCCTGCTAGGCAGAAACGGTATAGGAAAGTCTACCCTTCTGCTTACACTGGCGGGCATACTTCCTCCGCTGGGAGGCAATATCATATTGGACCGACAACCGCTGCAAAATTATTCCCGTAAAGAACTGGCCCGCAAGGTAAGTCTCGTCCTGACAGGAATCCTTCCCTCTTCTCCTATCCGTGTGAGCCAACTGGTAGCAATGGGTAGGTATTCCTATACTGATTTCCTCGGAAGAATGTCGAAGGAAGACCAAAAAAAGGCTACAGCTGCCATGCAAATCATGGGCATCGGAGATTTGGCCGATAGAAGAGTGGACGAACTCAGTGACGGGGAACGCCAAAAGGCCTTGATGGCAAAAGCCATTGCACAAGATACTCCTGTCATCCTATTGGATGAGCCCACCTCTTTCCTGGACTATCCCAACAAAATGGAATGCATGAAAATACTACAAAAAATGGCAACTGAAGAAGGGAAAACCATCTTGCTGTCAACACATGATCTGGACATCGCTTTCCGTATGGCTGATTATTTTTGGGCCATCCTTCCCAACAAAGGAATCTGCTTGGGTAACCAAGAAGAACTGGTCCGACAAAAAGCATTGGAAGGAATGGACCTGCCCCAATATCTCACCCAACAGAAATAATATCCTACTAATATATGATTGTCTGCATCGCTGAAAAACCATCAGTTGCCAAAGATATCGCCAAAGTTCTCGGTGCCACCCAAAGCCATGACGGCTATATGGAAGGCAATGGTTATCAAGTAACCTGGACCTTCGGTCATCTCTGCGAACTGAAATATCCTGAAGACTACACACCCAATTGGAAGCCATGGAACTTGGACTCGTTGCCCATGATTCCCCAACCTTTCGGCATCCGTCTGAAAAATGACCCTGGCATCAAAAAACAATTCGATATCATCTCCTCTCTCATGCAGAAAGCTGACCGCATCATCAATTGCGGAGATGCCGGACAAGAAGGTGAACTCATACAGCGATGGGTCATGCAGAAGGCTGGTGCAAAATGTCCTGTCAGTCGGCTATGGATATCCTCCTTGACAGAAGAAGCTATCAGCTATGGTTTCCAGACACTCAAAGACCAAGAGGAATACCAATCACTCTATGAAGCAGGACTGTGCAGAGCCATCGGAGACTGGATGCTCGGCATCAATGCCACACGCCTGTATACTATTAAATATGGTGAAAGAGGAGCCACCCCACTATCGGTGGGACGTGTACAGACTCCTACCTTGGCTATGATTGTCAAGCGGTGCAGAGAAATACGCAACTTCGTTCCCCAGCCCTATTGGGTTTTAGCCACTTCCTATAGGAATACACTCTTCACTGCCACCGCAGGGCGATTTGACAGTGAAGAGGAAGGACAAGCCGCATTGGCACGTATCACAGGGAAACCTTTTACCGTAACGGACATCAGCAAGAAGAAAGGAAAGGAAGCCCCTCCCCACCTCTTTGACCTTACTTCTCTACAGGTGGCATGCAACAGAAAATTCTCCTTCTCTGCTGATACCACACTCAAAATCATCCAAAGCCTCTACGAAAAAAAGGTGACTACTTACCCGCGTGTAGATACTACCTATCTCAGCGACGACATCTACCCGAAATGTGGTGCCATACTCAATGGTCTGAAAGAGTACGAAACACTGCTCTCCCCGCTGAGAGGCAAAAAACTGGCAAAGAGCAAAAAATTCTTTGACTCCTCGAAGGTGACTGACCACCACGCCATTATTCCTACGGGAGTACCTCCACAAGGACTAAATGACATGGAAAAAAAAGTATTTGACCTGGTAGCACGCCACTTCATTGCCATCTTCTATCCAGACTGTCTGTTCACCACAACTACTGTCAACGGCAAGGTAGAGAAGGACACCTTCCGTGTCACAGGCAAGCAGATTGAAGAGGACGGATGGCGTAAAGTGTTTGCAGGAGATACCAAAGAGGAGGAAGACGAGGAGAAAAAAACAGATGACGAGGTACGCATCCTTCCTGATTTCATCCAAGGAGAAACAGGTCCCCACCAACCGCAACTTTCCCAAAAGATGACATCTCCTCCCAAACCGTATACCGAAGCCTCACTGCTGAGAGCTATGGAAACAGCAGGCAAGAGCGTGGATGATGAAAACCTGCGCGAACTACTTAAAGAAAATGGGATAGGACGTCCGTCAACAAGAGCCGCCATCATAGAAACGCTCTTCCATCGGCATTATATCCGTAAGGAACGGAAAAGCATCTTCAGTACCCCTACCGGCGAAGAACTGATAGACATCATCCATGAAGACCTGCTGAAAAGTGCGGAACTCACCGGACGCTGGGAAAAGAAACTCAGAGACATAGAGAACCATCAATATAGTGCTGCCCAATTTGTGGATGACATGAAAATCATGGTCCTGGCCATTGTCAACCAAGTACGATTGGACAATAGCCATCGCCATGTGACAGCCACCAAAGAGGAGAAAACGAAAAAGACACCTGCTACTCCCCGCAAGAAGGCAACAGCCACCAGCAAGAAGAACACCCGCAAGCCTGTTCCCATCCAGGAAGGATATGTATGTCCCCTATGTGGGAAAGGACGCATTATACGTGGACGTACTGCCTACGGATGTTCAGAATGGAAGAGCGGATGTTCCTTCCGGCACCCGCTAGAAGACAACAAGTCTTCCTGACAATGATTTCACAAGAAGCATGAGGCAATAATCTACAGATACTTGCGTTATATGAGCATGAAGAAACTACTGCTACTGACCATCCTCACCCTACCAATCCTCCTGGCTTGCGGACCTGACAAGTACATCAAGAAAGGAGAAGAGGCTGCAGCTATCGGTGAATGGTATGAAGCCTCCCTACAATATGCAAAAGCATATGCCAAAATTCCCACCCAAGACAAAGAGAAACGAGGACGCATAGCTTACAAAGTAGCTGAAAGTAACCGTAAATGCAATTACATCGCAAAAGCTCTCTCCGGATACCGTAATGCCGACCGTTATCACTACACAGATACTTTTACCCTGCGCTATCTGGCCGACATGGAAATGCAGAGCAAGGACTACAAGAATGCCGCCACCCATTATGAAGCCTACCTCAAGGAAAATCCTGGTGATATAATGGCCCTCACCGGACTGCAGAGCGCTGCTGCTGCTCCTCTCCTCAAGGAAAAAGGTTCTTCCTACATAGTCAAGGAAGACCGTCTCTTCACCTCACGCTATGCCGACTATTGCCCAGCCTTGATGAATGACCAGTTGTTTTTCTCTTCCACTCGAAAAGAATCAATGGGGGATGACATCAGTGGTATCACCGGAATGAAAAACGGAGACATCTTTGTGGTTAGCAAAGACGAAAAAGGAAAATGGAAGAAACCGACACCTCTAACAGGAGGTGTGAACACCAAATATGACGATGGAGCACCTGCCTTCTCCCCTAAAGGAAACACCCTCTACTTCACAAGGTGCAGATGGGACAACAACTATCCCAGACTGGCTGAAATATACCGCTCCACCCGTTCGGATGCTTCCTGGAGCGAAGCCGAAAAGTGTGTGCTCAGCCAAGATACACTCCTCACCTATGCACATCCTGCCGTATCACCCGACGAGAAATATCTCTATTTTATCAGCGATATGCCTGGAGGGCAGGGAGGACTGGACATATGGCGCACGGAAATACTGGGTAAGGATTTCGGACTCATCACCAACCTAGGTCCTGATATCAATACACCGGGTGACGAGATGTTTCCTACCTTCCGCCCCAATGGAGATCTCTACTTTTCCTCCAACGGAAGAGTGGGTATGGGAGGTCTGGATATCTACAAGGCAACACCCGACAGTACTGCCTCCCACTGGAAAGTAACCCACTTGCCCTCCCCTGTCAATTCCCATGGAGATGATTTCAGCATGACATTTGACGGCATTCACAACAGAGGATATTTTTCCTCCAACCGAAACAACCGAAGAGGATGGGACCGCCTGTTCACCTTTGAGTGTCCGGAAGTAGTACTCTCCGTCAAGGGATGGGTGTACGAGCAAGACGGATATGAACTGCCAGAGGCCGTGGTATACATGGTGGGAGATGACGGCACCAACGAGAAACTGAACCTGCAACTGGATGGTTCATTCAATATTGAGGTAAAAGCTGGTGTACGCTATCTCTTCATGGCTACCTGCGAAGGATATATGAACGTCAACAGAATGCTCCGCATGGGATCCTACATGGTATCACATGAAGACACGCTGCAATTTCCATTACCCAGCGTAAAAGTACCTGTGCTGGTTCACAACGTATTCTATGAATTCAACAAAGCACGTATCACCCCAGAATCAGTACCTGCTCTCGAAGGACTGGTCAACCTTCTCAAACAGAATCCTTCCATTGCCATTGAACTGAGTTCACATTGTGATTACCGAGGGTCTCAGGAATACAATCTGAAACTATCCCAACAAAGAGCCGAGGCAGTAGTAAACTTCCTCACCTCACATGGTATTCCCAAGGAAAGAGTCATCGCCAAAGGATACGGCAAATTGAAACCGAAAGTCATCACAGCCAAATTTGCAGAAAAGTACCCCTTCCTAAAAGCTGGTACTGAACTGACTGAAGAATTCATCAAGACACTATCCCCAAGCCAACAAGACACATGTAACGCCCTCAACAGAAGAACAGAATTTACTGTCACCAAGACAACCTTCGGTCTGATAGGCAAGGACGGGAAACTGGATATGGAACAATTGCAGAAACAACAACAGGAAAAACGCTCTGCCATGGATGCTTCCAAAGTTCTGAAAAATGCCATCAAGAAAGAAGCGGATATCACTCCCGTCACAGAGGAACAACACTAATTCCTACCAGCGGACTCTTTATCCTATTATTTATTACTGAAAACTTCGTATGATATCCATACCTATTAACATGAGAAAACCATGAATATACGACTCGAACAACCCGCAGACTTCAGGGAGGTGGAAAACCTCACCCGAGAAGCTTTTTGGAATGTCTATGCACCGGGATGCATCGAGCATTTCGTCCTGCATCATTATCGCAATAATCCCGACTTCATTCCCGAATTGGATTTCGTATTGGAAGAAGACGGCAAAATCATTGGCCATGTCATGTACTCCCATGCGGAGATAGTGTGTAAAGACGGAAGTACGTTTCCTGCCTGTACATTCGGTCCTATCAGCATTCATCCTGACTACAAGCGCAAAGGATACGGACTTAAACTTCTTAACTATTCTCTGGAAAAGGCACGACAGATGGGTATTGGACTAGTATGTATGGAAGGCAACATCCTCTTCTACCAACATGCCGGATTTGTTGTAGCAAGTACACTGAAGATACACTACTATGCAGAACCGCCCGAGGCTGAAGTTCCTTACTTCCTTGCTCAAGAACTTATCCCCGGATACCTCAATGGCCGAGAAGGTACCTATCACACACCCAAAGGCTACTTCATTGGTTTTGAACAGCCAGAAGCCTTCCATGAATATGAGGCCACCTTCCCTCCTAAAGAAAAGAAAAAAGAAGAAGGGCAACTGACAGACGAATGTACCACCCTTCCCCATGGATAATTGAGTAATGGAGGATTTCCTGATCAAGAAATCCTCCATTCTGTAATATTGTTCTTATCTTCTCCAATAAAATCTGACACTACATGGCAGCATCAATCAGATTGGGATAATGGTCAGTAAGGGGCACCGTAAAATAGGTCTGTATGCAATCGAATACCTTGACATCCACCTTCTTTTCCGGATCAAAGAGCATACAATGATCAATCGCTCCCTTCTCTCGATCGGGACCCAAACGACGACTGGTACGCTCACCTACTTCTGTCGGTGAACAGATATGATGTCCATTGTCCCTATTGCCATAGCGAGAAGCTATTTTATAACAGGGTTGGAAACCACCTTCCAACAATTGTCGCATCGGAACAGAGCGCTCTTCACAATTCATGTCGCCCACAACAAATACCGGACAATGGTAACGAGCGCGGATAATCTCTGTCTCCGCCATCATAAGTCTCACCTGCGCAGCTCGGGCAAAAGTGCTTCCTGGTTGCTTCTTGTCACTCTTCCACCACAGATGGGTATTGATGACAGCAAAGACCTTTCCTGACTTCTTCTCCTTGAAAACCGCAGAAGTGAACGACTTGGAACCATGATTACTCCACTGCGAAGGTGTGTACAGATGGTAATTGACATGCAAAAGTTCCAGCACTTGGTCTTGATAAAATACGGGGGTGTTATTCCAAGGGCCATCGCCACTTTCGTAAGCGATGGTGTACCCATATCGATTGATAAGCGGATAAAATACATCATGCATATGACGATTGTACTCCTGAAGAGTCAGCACACCTGGCATGTAGGCTCTTACCAACTGGGCAAATTGTGGAGCACGAGCCGCATCCCTACAGTCGATACCCGCTTTCCTCCATGCAGCAGGAATCGTATCATGAGAATAGTCCCAGATATTGTCATCCAAAATGCGCACATTGACATCCTGAGCTTGAGGGAACAAATATTTTCCTTCTACAGTTCCCTGACAGGAATAGCCTGCCGGTATCTTTCCCTTGGCTGTCATCTGGTCACACAGACTATTGACTGCTGCCTGCAAAGCCCATGATCCCCCTCCATCTATCGTGATATGCCCCTTCTGCGCCTTGACCTTATAAGAAAAAACAGGCATGGAAGCAGAATGGATGATATCGATACGGGGACCTTTCAACGCTTGTCCATCAAAAGAAACGGGCAATGTACCCAACTGGCATGCCGCCAAACGCTCATTGAGCAAAGCTGCAATTTCCTTGGCTTCCTCGGGCTCAGCTTGAGAAGAACACATAATGGTATAACGAGAAGGCGCATAACCTGCCCATTTCACAGCCGCCTGCCCAACGGGGGAAAAACAGCTGAAAGCCACAAGGGCTACAATAGATTTCATGACATTCATCATATGATTGGTTTGAAGATTAATAATAGCTTTGTCTACTTCCTTCCCTTATCCCTCTTTTCTCCTACGAGACAACAGAACATAGAGGATAACCGGTACTCCAAACAATGGAGTAAGAGCATTGACGGGCAAGCTGATACCTCCCGGCAAGAAAGATATAAGCAAACTGCAAGAAAGGGTCACTACGGCTCCCAACAACATACAAACTGGAAGCAACAGCCGATGAGTAGCCGATGGGAGCAAGAGACGTGTCATTTGGGGAACCGCCATTCCGACAAAGGCAATAGGACCACAAAAAGCAGTAACCACTGCTGCAAGGATACCTACAGAAAGCATCACAGCTCTGCGTACAGCTCCAACAGGCACACCGCAATTACGAGCATATATATCTCCCAGCATCAAGGCATCCAAGGGCTTGACCAGCAGACATGCAGCAGCAATCCCTATCAATGTACCTACTGCCATACAGGGCAAGGACTCCCAACTTACATGAGAAAACGAGCCCATCCCCCACATAAAAAACTGCTGAAGACGGTCTGCATCCAACAGACAGCACATCAAAGCAATAAGAGAAGATAGGACATAGCTCAACATGAGTCCGATAACGAGTACCACAACAGGACGTCTGACAACTGAAGATATGGCTACCAACAAAGCCATCACCCCCAATGCTCCTACCAATGAGAACACTGTAGTCAACAGCCAACCCGATAGCAGATATCCTGCCAATGGACACCCTAAAAGCAACACAGCAACTGCCGCCCCCACCGAAGCTCCTGCATGGACACCCATCAAGGAGGCATCTGCCAAAGGATTTTCCATCAGAGTCTGCATCAGCAGACCACTCGCAGCAAGGGCCATGCCTGCCAACAATGCCGTCAATGCCAGCGGCAGACGAACATGAATCACTATATATGCCTCCACAGAGGAAGCCGGCATCTGTCCTGTCAACGTATGCCACACATCAGAAAAGCTGACCTGAGCACTGCCTACAAACAACAAAGCACCGAAACAGAGCACAACGGCCCAAACAGCTATGACAATGACTGACAACGATCTCATCGGGACAGGGGTTGGAACCATACCTCTCCCGAATTTTCAGGAAGCGGTACTGAGGGGTGAAAAATATGTATCAGATTTTCCAGCAAGCGTTCGGGGTGAAAGGGTATCTGTTCAAAGAAGGGTTTTTGCTGTAGCGGACACACCCATACATGACGATGGCGCCAAGCATCAAAGCGAGAATACGAAGCATGGGCAGATGCTAAAGAAGCATAGGTAAGAGGAGCGGCCTCTCCATAACGAATCAACCAAAAGCGAGCATCATGCGCATCAGAGAGCACCTGCTCCACTGTGAGAGGCACAGAACCATTGGCTTGACTGGCAGAGAAAGGCAAATGCGCACCAGCATCAGTCACTATCCTGCCCATCGTACTCGAGGGGGCAGGCTGGTACCAAATGCCTGAAGGTGTCAACAAATCCCACATGACTGTAGGCCGTTCAGTAACATCCCTGACAGTTTCTGCCAAACTATTGTAGCGTTGTTCTACAATAGTAAACAATGAATCAGCCCGACCAGCACATCCCAAAAGCCGTCCATAGAAACGCATCCATTCTGCTCTTCCCAAAGGAGATGTCTCCATATAGTCGGCACATTCCACAACAGGAACACCTGTCTTCTCTACTGTTCCATGTCCATTGCTCTCAAAGGGTGACAGGAAGATAGCGTCACACGAAGCTGACAAAATTTGTTCGGCATCAGGAGCATAAGATGCCCCCATATCGTGAACACGACCACAACGGACTGCTTCCTTCCACCTGGCAGACATAAGCCAGGGTACATCGCATACACCTACAACAGAAGATGCAGCCTGCAATTCACTCCACAGAGCACAATGCACTGCACTTCCCAACACTACACGTTGCAGGGGAACACGCAGAACAATACCTTCGGGAAGAGAGTCAGGACAATCAGCGGAACGAGAAACAAGTACATACCGACTCAGCAGGCGGGTAGAATCCCAAGGATTCCTAACCTCCGCCAATGTATATTGCGGATGTTGCACCAACACAAGCAAACGGGCATACGCCATTTGAATCGTGTCTCCCTCTGCACCATCATCATGGTGCGGACTAGAGGATGACTGACAGCCCCATACCGACGTCAATACCATCAAGAACATGAAGTACAACGGCATTCTAGCTAACATACTGCAAAGATAATGACGAAATAGCTAACATGACCATTCTGCTCAAATGATAATTTCCTTCTATTCATATCAATTGACTCAACATCCGGAGGTAAAGTATTTTTTCAACCTTTTCAGATGAGAATCATCAGATAATTCGTAATTTTGTAAACAACAACCATATTATATGACAACTATGACCAAAAGCCCTCAATGTACATCCAACAAGTCAAGAAGTTGGAGCACTTGGTTGGTTCGCAATGGAGCATTGCTGCTAGTAGGTTTTCTCCTATTCAGCAAGATACCTCAAGCCAATCCCGCCTATATGTGGCTGAAAGAAAGTTATTTGAAAAACAATGCCGCCATTGTCAAACAGTATCCTGATGCTACACTCGACCAGCGCATGGCTATCAAGTTGGGGGCAGATTACAACTATATTGTTTTCCTACGAGACAATACCCCTCAAGATGCCATCATCTACTACCCCACGGGAGGAGATTTCAGAGCAAGCCATCCTGCCGTAGAACAGAATCCTTTCAACGGCAAACTGATTGACAAACTCACTGCTGTGAGAGTGCTCTACCCAAGAAAGGTAGTTGTAGAAAGTGAATACGGAAAAACCTCATGGAGCAAGAAGATTACCCATGTAGCAATAGTCAACGGAAGAAATCTTGACAAGGTTCCCTACCCAGTACCCGAGAATTACGTTAATGGAATCCTTCCTATGAAACAACCTACTAATACTCCCCAACAATGATTTTCATCTCCATAATGATGCTGTTTGTAGCCGGCTTTCTACTGATGAGCTACATATCTCCCCGTTTTTCTTTGACTGAGCGCATCGGTTTCGGCTTCCCCATCGGTCTGGCCATAGTCACCTTCTTGATGATGTTGCAAGATTGGGCAGGCATTCCCCTTACAAGTACCAGTTGTATTACTCTGACAGTTGTAACACTAGCTGGTGCAGCTATAGCCAACATTCCACAGCGTAAAGCCTTCCTGCAGGGACTGAAACCTCAGGCAGACTTCTCTTGGTTCAATTTATTGTGGGTACTGATGCTCTGTATTCTGGTATGGGTGGAATACCACAATCTACTGAAGTGTATGTATTTTCCCGTATATGACCGTGACAGTATGGCTGGATTTGACACCATCGGTTACATCGCCGCCCAAGAGCACACCTACAAGAACATCAGTGTATTCACGGGTGACTACATGCCCAAGATGCATGCACCAGGCAGTTGTATCTCCTACCTGCCCATGTTACAATTAGCCTATGCCTATATCTATTCGCTCGGAGCAGAGACCTCCAAACTGATTCCTGGACTGTTCTATCTCTCATTTATTATCGGATTCTACGGAATGGCTACTCGCACCATGAGCCATACCGCAGCCATGATGGCCACATTGGGTATGGTATTCACTCCGGAAATGATTTCCTTCTCCTCTCTCTCAGGCACCAATGTATTGCAGGCAGCCATGGCTTCTACCGGACTCGTTTATGTATGTATATGGGCCCATCAGAAGAAGATAGAATATCTGTATCTGGGATGTCTCTTGCTGGCAATCAATCATTGGTTACGTGCAGAGGGTATTGCCTTCGGCGGTGCAGCTGGCCTGATTGTACTCATCCAGTGTCTGCGCCGTCAGACTTCCTGGAAACTTTTATCAGCTCCTGTATTGACCCTCATTCCTACCATCGTCTTTTTACTTTACAGCAACTCTTCAGGTCTCACCTCAGAGAGTGCCTTGATTACCCATCCTTACTGGGATGGCGAAAAAGCTTCTCTTATCTACAAGGGAGCTTGGGAACTACTATCGCAAACTACCTTCTACGGATGGACATTCCTCATTATGTTGCTAATCTTTTTGGCCAACGCCTATTATAGTGTCAAACAGCATGACAACCTGTTTCCTTTATTGGCGTTCATCGTCAGTTTACTACTCTATTACATCATCCTCTACCAAGTAGACTACAAATGGGACTCAATCAATAATGTACTGGCCTATTCCGCCAAGCGTTATATGTTCTGCTATGTCCCTGTGGCATGGTATTTCATCTGCAACGCACGGATTACCCAAATGCTGTTCAACTGGATAGAAAAAACATGCGGGCGTATTGCCCAATAAAATATAACCCTACCCCACTATGAAAACAATAAGGATTTCTGTTATTTTCCTGCTGTTTTCCCTCAGTCTGATGACTGCATCTCTCTTTGCTTCCATCCGTATGGGAACTCCGTTCTGCGACGGCATGATACTTCAAAACAAATGCGATGTCGCCATTTGGGGACAAGCAGCCCCTAAAAGCACAGTCACCCTAATTGCCTCCTGGAACTACAATAAGAAGGTAAAAACACAGGCTGACGAAACAGGCAGGTGGAAAACAACCATCTCCACCCCTAAGGGAAGTTTTACTCCCTACACCCTTACCGTGAATGACGGTGAATCTATCTTGATGATACGCGATGTGCTCATCGGTGAAGTATGGTTAGCTTCCGGACAAAGCAATATGGAAATGCCGTTGACAGGTTGGAAAGACAGCCCCTTGACCAATTCCCAAAAACTCATTGCAGGCTCCACTGCCTACAGCGGCAAATTGCATTTCATCAACGTACCACGAGCCTGTACCCGTAATGCACAAGACACAATTGCTGCCAGTTGGCAGAATTGCCTGCCTTCTACCGTAGGCAACTTCTCTGCCGTAGCCTACCACTTTGCCTGTACCCTTATCAATACACTGAAGATGCCCGTTGGTATTATCAATTGTTGCTGGGGAGGTTCATGCCTCAAAGCATGGGAGCCAGGTCCTCTATTGGAAAAATATGGTATGGAAATCACCGACAGCCTCTTCCTTCATCCTGACCAGTGTACCCCCTCAGGCCTTTTCAACGGCATGTTGTCCCCTTTTATCGGCTACACTATCAAAGGCTTCATCTGGTACCAAGGGGAAAGCGAGGCTTTCAGCAGGGCCACCACCTATGCCCAGCATTTCAGCGACATGATAAAATGGTGGCGCAAGGAGTGGAATATAGGCAATCTACCTTTCTATTTCGTAGAGATTTCCCCTTATCAGTATAGTCACCCCGATGGTCTTGAAGCTCCCCTTATTAGAGAACAACAGAACAAGGTAGCCCATATGCTAGACAATGTGGGTATGGTTGCCACCAATGACTTGGTAACAGCCAAAGAACTCAAACAGATTCATCCTGCCAACAAGCAGCCCGTAGGTCAGCGCCTGGCCAACTGGGCTTTGGCCAATGACTACAAGCAACCCAACGTTGTTTTCAGCCATCCTGAATTCAAGTCCATGACATTTAAGAGCAAGAGGATTTTCCTGCAGTTCACCAATACCCCCAACGGATTCAATCGTCAGGATGACATCACGGGATTTGAAGTATGTGGTGCTGATAGTGTATTCCATCCAGTAAAAGCTTCAGAAAAGTCAGGAAAAATCATGCTTCGTTGCGACAGCATCAACAAGCCCATAGCCGTACGCTATTGCTTCAAGAATTTCCAGTTGGGCAATCTGGCGCGCAAAGAAGGACTACCTGTCATCCCATTCCGCACTGACAATTTCCCTCTGAAAAAACAATAAATGCCTTTACATACCCTCTGATACCTCCTATCAACATCCTCCCCTTCAAGAGAGGATTAAGGCAAGAGGCTCAAGACAAGTGAGAGACATCCCCCGCTATCTCTCACTTATCCATGTGCACCAGTTCTATACGGGTGCGCATCTTCTTTATCTTCTCATGGGCACATTGGGAAAGGATGTGCTGGCAACGTCCTCTACGTACCGCCACATACACATAGCGATCTCTGACATCAATAGAGCCGATGTCCTCAGCTACCGCACCACCCTGTTTGCAGAGAAATCCTACCACATCTCCCTTACCTATCTTATCCTTTTTGCCTCTGCCAATATAAAGCAATGTCCAATCGGGTCTGACAGGCGGCAAGGGGGAGGTCATAGGAATGAAAGGAGCGAATGTAACACCCGCATAGGAAGGTTCCTTCTCGTCAGGCCCTATCAGCACAAAGGAATCTCCCTCATCATCCCAGCGCCCAGTTCGGCCACAACGGTGGAAATAGTCCTCCTCCTTCATAGGCAAATGATAATGGACCACATGACGAAGCGATCTGATATCCATGCCTCTTGCACTGAGGTCAGTCGACACCAGTACATTGGCAGCTCCACCTTTGAATAGATAAAGAGCCCGCTCACGGTCTTCCTGTTCCAATCCTCCATGGAAGAGACTTACAGCATATCCCTGATTTTTGAGATAAGTACCGATGCGTTCCACAGCCTCTCTGAATCCCACGTACACTACAGCCGGTTTCCCTCTAAAACCAGACAACAGCAGACGAAGCGTCTCCAACTTGTCTTTCTGCGGAGATAGCACCAGATGATGCCTCACAGATTCAGGAAGAACATCCTTACCCCGTCGGGAATAGTCCAGCACTATAGGACGATGCCTGACAAATGGAGGGAAAGTAGCAATGGATGGACTGTCAGTAGCAGATACCAGCACATGAGTTTTCAATCCGTCCAATAGGCGGACAATAGCCAGCAATTCGTCCTGAAACTTGAGCTCAAGCATCTTATCATATTCATCAATCACAAGATGGCGGAGGTGATGAATGGGAAAATTACCCTTTTGCAAATGGTCGAGGACACGACCTGGTGTCCCTACCAGAGCCTGTGGCTTCCATGCATTCATTTGCCGATGTTCTTCCATAGCAGGTCGTCCTCCATGTAGGCAAGAGATGCGAATATGAGTCTTCATAGCCTGCCATACCCCAAAGGTCTGCTGTGACAGTTCACGTGTAGGAGACAATACTAAAGCCTGCGGAAGGTCATCTCCGCTGTCCAGGCGAGCAGTAAGAGGCAACAGGAAAGCCACAGTCTTCCCCGAACCAGTAGGAGCCAACAGAACCCCATTGTCATGATGGCCCAATGTCTGTACTGCATCCTGTTGCATCCCGCTCAGGCAGTCTATGCCCAAGCCGGCTAACATATCTTGAAAATCCATTATATGATTCAAAAACGATATTTGAAAAGGGTCTTGATGGCTTTCCATCCATCACGAGCCCTGATTTTCTTCCCCTGCTCAAAACTGCGAGGATAATAATGAATAGGAACTTCTACAATTTTATATCCTCTCCGAGCTACCTTGGCAGTTACCTCAGGACAGAATTCGAATCCATTACATTCCAGCGGAATGGATTTCAATAATTCTGTACGAAACATCTTGTAACAGGTAGCCTCATCGGTAATCTTCTGCCGATAGAGCAGATTGACCGTCCAAGCCAAGACACGGTTGCCAAGAAGGAAAGTAGAATAAAAAGCATTGCGGTTGAGCAAGAAGCGGGAACCATAGAGCACATCCAAACTTTCAGTCTCCATCTTTGTCACCATAGCAACGAAATCATTGGGATCGAGTTCCTCATCACCATCCTGAATCACAGTGTAGTCTCCTGTCACAAAGGCAAGTCCTGTACGGATAGCAGCTCCCTTTCCTTGGTTACGCTCATGATGAACAATACGGATATCCCTTTCGGGATGTGCATCAACAAACTGCTGGATACGTTCAGCTGTTTCATCCTTTGACCCATCATTGACTACCACCAGTTCCATAGCCATACCAAAAGGCAATACCACATTACAAACCTTATTCAGAATGCCCTGAATATGGCTTGACTCATTATAAGCCGGCATAATGATGGATAGTTTTTTTTCCATTGTATGTAGTCTGATGCTCTTTATCGGAACAAAGATACTAATTATCCCTCATTCCTGCCTGCTGTCCATCTAAAAAAAAGAAAAAGGAAAATATTGCTCAACGCCATTTGTTCCTACCCCTTCGGGCATCCATTCACAATTCCATCTCGTTCTCCGTCAGAAATGGACAGTTCTGGAAACTCCTCCATAGGTTGTCAATGGGCAGAGGTGCCTTGACGTCTATCATCTTATGGGAGACAGGATGCTCAAAACGTATACGCCAAGCATGCAGGGAGATACTGCCATCAGGATTACTACGAGGGAATCCATATTTGAGATCCCCTTTGATAGGACATCCCATTGCTGCCAACTGACATCTTATCTGATGATGACGGCCAGTAAGCAACCTGACAGCCAATAGACAATAATGGTCCGAAAAGCCGATGAGGCGATAGCGCAGACGTGCCAGTTTACTGCTTGGCTTTTCCCTCTCATAGGCATACGACTTATTCTGCTTTTCATTTCTTACCAGCCAATGCGTCAGTTCGCCTTCCTCTGCAGTTGGACGCTGTCGCACCAGTGCCACATATGTCTTTTCCACACCACCATCACGAAACAGAGCATTCATACGCGACAATCCCTTTTCGGTTCGGGCAAAAACCACAATGCCACTGACGGGACGGTCTAACCGATGTGTCACCCCAAGAAAGACATTGCCTGGTTTGGCATATTTTTCCTTAATATATGCCTTTACCGATTCTCCCAAAGGTACATCGCCGGTCTTATCCCCCTGAACAATCTCACCAGAGGCCTTATTGACAATGATGATATGGTTGTCTTCGTACAGTACTTCCACGGAGATAGTCTATGATTTATTAGAAAAAGGCACAGGACAGTATTGTCAATCTTCACTGTCCTGTGCTCAGATTTGAAAAAAAGTGCAAAGATTTCGGTGTTACCGAATTACATGTTCATGCCACCATCCAACTGGATAACCTGACCACTGACATAACTGGACAAATCAGAAGCGAGGAAGAGAGCGGTATTGGCCACATCTTCCACTTGTCCACCACGACGCAGAGGGATTTTCTTCATCCACTCCTCACGTACAGCATCAGGTAAAGCTGCAGTCATAGCAGTCTCAATGAAACCTGGGGCAATCGCATTTGCACGAATTCCCTTGGGGCCCATTTCCTGTGCTACAGACTTAGCCAAGGCTATCATACCTGCCTTAGAAGCAGCATAGTTGGCCTGTCCTGCATTGCCATGAACACCTACTACAGAGGCCATATTGATAATGGCACCTCCGCGCTGACGCATCATGACAGGCAGACAAGCATGGATAAAATTGAAAGCAGATTTAAGATTGACAGCAATAACAGCATCCCACTGGGCCTCTGTCATTCGGAGCATCAATCCATCCTTGGTAATACCCGCATTGTTTACCAAAATATCAATTCCGCCAAAGTCAGCCTTCACCTGATTGACTACCTGCTCAGTCTGTGCAAAGTCGGCAGCATTGCTGGCATATCCTATACATTTCACTCCCTTGGCAGCAATCTCAGCTTCTGTAGCCTTTCCATTTTCGTCTATAACCAAATCAGTGAAAGCCACATTGGCTCCTTCTTCAGCAAATTTCAAGGCAATGGCCTTGCCAATGCCACGGGCAGCGCCTGTTACCAACGCTGTCTTACCTGTTAATAATCCCATTTTTTACTTTATATGATGATAATAATTAAACATTCCTTTTTAAATGTATCCTAAGTCCACATGTATATCAATAGTACATGCGGTTCACGCCCAAACAGCGACATACCATACGCATCACAATTGGACGACTTTCTTCCACAGAAATACCTCCTCCCAAGCGTCCGTAGATATAGGGCACCTCTAGTCCTTTCAAGCAGTAGTGGATAATATCGGCAGTGAGTTCGATATTGTCCAAACAAAGATGCCCTTTCTCCTTACCTTCCTTGAGTACACGTCTGAAAATTTCCAGTTCCTCTTGGTCGAAAGCCTTGCGGCATCGTTCCACCATCCAGATATTGCGGAAGAATTCTGCACGGAGGTTTCCATTACGCATCACGGCCTCCTTAATCATACTCAGATGAGTAAAGACCAACATCACCACTTTCTGCTCAGAATCCATCTCACGATTGGCCACCTCGTCCATCTTCTCAGAAATGCGCTCAACCTCCGACTCTATAACGGCATAGTAAATTTCTTCCTTATTCTTGAAATAAGTATATAGTGTACGACGTCCTTTCTGTGAAGCTACAGCAATATCATTCATCGTAGTGCCATCCAGTCCCTTTTGGGCAAACAGATGACGGGCAACATCTACCAAGAGAGCACGTGTTTTAGTTATTGACATATCTATGAAATTGGGATATAGCAGACAAACCGCACATCCGATTACCAATGTGCAAAATTAAATGTATTCCCATTTCCAAGCAATAAATTATTGAAAAAAAATCCTCCTTAATATCCAAAAAGTACTTTATTCGCTATTTTTTTCTTCATAATACTGCCTCTTTCGAAAAATATTTGTACTTTTGCACCCGAATTCAAATCGCGGGGTAGAGCAGTGGTAGCTCGTCAGGCTCATAACCTGGAGGTCGCTGGTTCGATTCCAGCCCCCGCCACTAATAAAAAGAGGATGTATCTACAAGGTACATCCTCTTTTTGCAATAGGTGGTAAAAGCAAAAAACAAGGTCCCGGTAAAAACTCGGCTCAGTAGAAATGGAGTAGAGATTGTCATGAATGACTCTGTCCATACATTGCAGCAATTGGGGTATATCGGAAAGCCCCCTTCCCTTGCCATGAACGAATCAAAGACTCGCAGAAGTCCTCATAAGGGTACTGAATCTCATCGG
>JALERS010000095.1 GCA_022763905.1 Prevotellaceae bacterium
GAAATGAGGAGATGTCCATGTGCTCTATTTCAAATGGCAAATGAGGAATAAACTGCCTTTACAGAAACAGAGCAGGATGGTAAGAATATCCAGTGCCAATCATCTGGAAATGGTATTTCAATGAATGGATTTTTCCTGCTCCCCTACGAAATATCTTCTGAACCGTATCTGCTACACAGGCCATCACGACGATCTGGTCCATTGAGTCAGCCATCTCATGGACTCATCCTCTCTGTCTCCGATAATATTCTTCTTTCAGGAAGAATACAGACAACAGCCTCCAGAGCTAAATACTCTGAAGGCTGTTGCTCCTTCGACATAAAGTAAATAATATGATGAGTCTGCTTGGCAGGGAATTACTTCGACTGGTATTTTTCCTTGAGGAACTCAGTACATTCGCCGAAAGTCTTGAAAGTATGCTCTTCGGGGATGAGGTCGGGAATGAATCCAAAAGTATTGAGCATATACAAGGGTTGGGGCTGGATGATTGTCATCAGAACAGTGATGCCTCTTTTTTGTAGGTCCTTGACAGCTGTCTCCATGGCATAGAGTCCGCTCTGGTCCATGAAGTTCACTCTGCGCATGCGGATGATGACCGTCTCTACATTATCAGGAACGTCGTGCATTACTTCTTGGAAGCGTGTGATAGACCCGAAGAAGATGGGACCATCAAGGCGTTGGATATATATCTTGTGGAGCGCTTCAACAGGGATACCATGTTCGTCGTCCCAAGGCGACTCCTTGTCAAATCCAGTCAATTCATGTGAACTATAGGAGCCCTCAGCCAAATCGCCTGCCCTTTTCATAAAGAGAACGCAGGCTATGACCATCCCCAGTCCTACTGCTGTGAGGAGATCTACAAAGACAGTGGTGAGGAAAACGACAATAAGAACAAAAGCGTCAGCTTTGGGAATGCGGGGAAGATCGCGGAATCCTCGGAAATCAATGATTCCCCATCCTACTGTAATCAAGATGCCAGCGAGTACGGCGAGAGGAACATATTGTACCAATACCCCGAGTCCTAGTAGGATAGCTAGCAGGAATAGAGCATGTATCATGCCACTCAATTGGGTACGGCCTCCACTTTTTACGTTGACTACTGTACGCATGGTGGCTCCTGCTCCGGCAATGCCCGCAAAAGAGCCAGCTAGCAAGTTGCCTATACCTTGCCCTATGAGTTCCTGGTTACTGTTGTGATGGGTTTTGGTGATATTGTCTGCTACAACAGAAGTGAGCAGTGTGTCAATAGACCCCAGTCCGGCAAGAGTGAGTCCCGGGATGATGGCATTGATGATAGTCTGTTCCCAGTTAATACCATCTAGATGGATACTCTCCTGTAGGAAGAAAGGCAAGGGAAGTCCTGCGGGAATATTGCCGATGGTCAGATGAGTATCAATGTTCAAGAATAGTGATATGATGGTCATGGCTATCAAGGCTACGAGAGTGGCAGGTACCTTGCGAGTGATTTTCGGGAAGAAAGCAATGAGGAGGATGGTTCCGATACCCAGCATGAGCACCGGCCATACGATGCCTTCCGATATGGCATGAGGGAATCCTGCCAGCATTTCAATGACAGCAACCGGGGATTTTCTTCCGATGAGGGGATAAATCTGTTGTAGGATGATAATGACTCCGATACCACTCATGAATCCTGAGAGGACAGGGTAAGGGATGTAGCGCACATATTTCCCGATACGTATGATGCCAAACAGTATCTGGAAGAGTCCGCAGAAGATGCCGGCTAGTGACATGGCGATGATGACTGCGCTGAATGAACCGCCCGACATGGTCCATGCTCCGCTGATGAGACTGGCGGTAATGACCGTCATGGGACCAGTAGGTCCGCTTATCTGACTATGTGTGCCTCCTAACATGGCTGCAAAGAATCCGAGTAGTGTGGCTCCTACCAGACCACTAAGGGCACCCATCGAACTGGCCATGGGGGAATCAATACCACCAAAGGCTTGTATGCCAAAAGCCAAGGCTAAAGGCAGGGCAACGATGCCGGCTGTTATACCGCCAAAGATGTCACCCTTGAAATTGCTTGTTGTGAGTAATGACATAAAATGTAGATAATTTATAGTATTAGTTGAAAAATCGGTGATGTGTGAAAATCGAATGCAAAGTTAGTTCAATATTCAAGAATGACAGAAGAAAAAAAGCTTATGGACACGAAAAGACAGAAACCTCAGTAGCTTTTGCTTCCCGTAAATGCCAAAAGATACAAGAAAACAGGGAGAGATGGGGAAATGAGGGCACCATTGGCATCGGTTTGAATGGCAGGAATATTATTGGGAAGGAATGGGGTGAGTAATGTGCCAATGAGGGAAGAAAAAGGATGTTCCCAAAGCATGACTGGTTGTCATTGTTAATTGAAAAGAATTGCTCTTGAAGAAAAAAAACGGGAAAATCTTTGCTCGTATCCAAAACTTTAACTAATTTTGCGCCCGCTAATTGAAGCGTAAGTAGAAATCAAAATTATAAAATTATAAAATCAAAAACCCCAAGAAAGTATGATTATCGTACCAGTAAAAGATGGCGAGAACATCGAGAGAGCGTTGAAAAAATTCAAGAGGAAGTTTGAAAAAACTGGCGTTGTGAAGGAACTTCGTGCCCGTCAGCAATTTGACAAACCTTCTGTTAAGAAGCGCTTGGCTAAGGAGCATGCCATCTATGTGACGGCTCTCCACCGCAACGAAGAATAATATCGGGCGGGCTGTAGGCCGATGTCTTGCCCAGTGGCATACCGATAGAAATGCTATAAGGGTCAGATATGCTGAAGGAAAAATTCCTGCAATACCTCAGAGCGGAAAGACACTATTCTGTTTTGACTGTAAAAAGTTATGACTACGGAATATCCGAATTTGAGAAATTTGTAGAAAACGACCGTGAAAAAGTAGATTGGGGTACAGTTGCTGCCGGAGATATCCGCAGATGGATTGTATACCTTATGGATAACGGAAGTGCGAATTCAACTGTTAATGTACGGTTGAGCGCACTTCGTTCGTTTTATAGGTTCCTCTTTACTCGTGGATTTGTCCGTCACAATCCCCTGTCTGGTGTTACAGGACCACGTCAGGAGAAACCTTTGCCTAAGTTTATGCAGGAGCGCCAGATGGACTGCCTGTTGGATGGGCTGAATATAGAAGATACCTATAAGGGGACTCTTGACCATATGGTCCTTCAGATGTTCTATTCTACGGGTATACGTCTGGCTGAGCTGATAGGTCTGGATGTGGATGATGTCGATTTCGATAATGGAACACTGAAGGTGACTGGTAAGCGTAACAAGCAGCGTGTTATTCCTTTTGGGGAAGAACTGCGGGAAGAATTGAATAATTTTTTGTGTCGACGTGATGCTGAAATTCTCTGTCAGTCTGAGCGGGCTCTTTTTGTCTTCAAGGGAAAGCGAGTGTCCCGCTACTATATATATAATATGGTAAAGGAACGTCTTTCTTCGGTGACTACCCAGGCACACTGTAGTCCGCATATGCTTCGCCATACCTTTGCTACAGCAATGCTCAATAATGGCGCTGATATTGAAGTGGTCAGAGAATTGCTGGGTCATGCAAGTTTGAGGACTACCCAGATTTATACTCATACCACTTTTGAAGAACTCAAAAAAGAGTACGGCAAGGCGCATCCTCGAGGTGGAAAATTGGATAAATAAGCCGCAATAGAAAGAAAAATGCGCCGAAAGCCAAAAAAAAGAGGGAAAAGTTTTTTCAGTTCGGAAATAATCCCTAAATTTGCACCCGTTTCGACTAAGTAATACGTCGTCACTAAGCGATTCCCTCTCACGGGGT
>JALERS010000096.1 GCA_022763905.1 Prevotellaceae bacterium
GAAATGAGGAGATGTCCATGTGCTCTATTTCAAATGGCAAATGAGGAATAAACTGCCTTTACAGAAACAGAGCAGGATGGTAAGAATATCCAGTGCCAATCATCTGGAAATGGTATTTCAATGAATGGATTTTTCCTGCTCACCCACGAAATATCTTCTGAACCACAATAAGGGATTGAGTTGAAAACATACAGCAAAGACTCTTTTCTCGGTTTGAACCCAACGAAAAGAGCCTTTGAAAAGAAACGTATCTCCCTCATTCCATCCATATACTGACTTGACCATTTATTAAAGGCCTCATCAAAAGTACAGGACCTGATACTCCCTGGGAGAAGGAATGATTATTTCTGCATAGTCAAACTTCCCGAACCTATCATCGTGCCTTCTGTAAAGATGTACACATGGAATGTACCTGGCGTGAGATATTCACTGACATTTACATAGACGGTAACAGGCATTTCCTCTCCAGTATACTCGACAATCTTCACCGCAGAATAGCCAATAGTAGAATTCTCATAAGGGATGGTGCCTTTCTGGCCGACTACAGAATTGTTGGGTTGGGTAATACGTACATACACTTTGCGCTCACCCGTTTTAGCAGTAATATTCTTGGTAATAGTAAAGTTGGCCTGAAAACGAGTAATATTCTTAGTCTTCTTCTCCGTCTTTCCTTTCTTGTTCTGCGGAATCAGCGAGACTCCCGTAGCATCCAGTTGCGAGGCAATAGCAACCTGATTAGACAGATTCTGCTTCTCGGTAGTCAGACTGGAAATCTGACTGGTCGCCTCATTATAACGTTGTCTGACCTTCTCATTCTCATTTTTCAGTGATTCATTGAGACGATTGAGCGAATCCACCTGAATGATATAATTGCGCAATACAGCACGCACAGTAGCCAACTCCTTCTTCAATCTGGATATCTCTCGTGCATCATTACTCTTGGTGCGCTTCAATTCCTCAAGCAGGCTTTTGGTCTTATTCTCCTCTTCAGTAAGCCTCACCAAAAGAGAATCATTTCGGATAGAGCGTTTCAGCTCGTCATACTGTACGGCAAACTGAGCATACTCATTCTCCATTTCCTTCTTGTCCAAAGCCGCCAACTGCTGAAGTTCCTCATTATCGCTCTTTTGTTGTTGCAGAGAAATATACAAATAGACAATTCCTCCCAACAAAAGAACACCGGCAATGGCTACAATGGTAATAATGTATTTCCTATTCATAGTGATGGCTGTTAGTGAATCTTAAAACATACATACCGCCCCACTTCTTCCATATCCGATAGAACTGTATGTATTGACCTGAGCAAAATCCCTATTGATAGAAGATATATGTCTCTCCTGTTAGGCAATAGTAACAAGAACTGTCCCTTCCATCACCGAGTCACCTTTCTTGACGGCAATAGACGTGATAGTTCCATCCTGCTCGGCAGTAATATCATTCTCCATCTTCATAGCCTCGAGTACAAGCAAGGTTTGTCCATTCTTCACCTTATCTCCCACAGCTACCTTGATATCATTGATAATACCTGGAAGAGGAGATTTAACAGGAGTACCTTCTCCTGAAGCAACAACTGCAGGTGTTTCTTGAGCAGGTGTAGCAGGTTCAACTACTGCAGCAGGAGCGGCAGGTGCTTCCTGGACAGGAGCAGCAGGTGCCTCTGCTGGAGATGAAACAGCCTCTTGAACAGGTGCAGCAGTCAATGCAACAGGCGCAAGACATGAGGAAGCATTTTCCATCTCTACTTCATAAACGATTCCATTGACTAGAACCTGGGCTTTATTGCCCTTGATGGAAGCGATATTGACAGCATACTCGTTTCCGTTTACTTTGTATATGTATTCCATTAGGAGTTTTTGGGGAATTAATGATTAGAGTTTATTGTTGGTAAAAGAGAATGTCTTGGATGTCCATTCCGTAGTACGGGGCTGAATAGTGATACAGTCAGACTCCCAGTCGTGAGAAGCAGATTCAGAAAGCATCTGATTGATTGCCAACGCAATCAAAGCCACATGCAACTGTTCTTCATCATTGGCAGAGGGAACGGTGGCGGGCATATCCACAGAAGCGCCATCCAAAACCAGTTCCACATCAATAGAATCAGATTTGATTTTCAGTATACTCATGATTGGATGTATAAATATATATGTAATCAGAGAGGTATATTACCATGCTTCTTGGACGGACGTGCTTCACGCTTGGTAGCCAATTCTGCCAATGCACGGCATATTCTGAAGCGAGTATTACGAGGTTCTATCACATCATCCACAAATCCGTAGCCCGCCGCCTGATAAGGATTAGAGAAGAGGTCATTGTATTCTTTCTCCTTTTCTGCCAAGAAAGCCTTGGGATCCGCTTCATCCTTGGCATTCTTAGCATACAGGATTGCCACAGCACCACCTGCTCCCATCACTGCCATCTCTGCCGAAGGCCACGCATAATTCATATCGGCTTTAAGCTGCTTACATCCCATAACGATGTGGCTACCTCCATAACTCTTCCTAAGGGTGACAGTAACCTTGGGAACTGTAGCCTCACCGTAGGCAAAGAGAAGTTTAGCACCATGATCAATCACAGCATTATACTCCTGACCTGTACCAGGAAGGAATCCAGGTACATCAACAAGGGAAACAATAGGAATATTAAAGCAATCACAGAAACGTACAAAACGAGCTGCTTTACGGCTAGCATTACAATCAAGCACACCTGCAAAGACCTTGGGCTGATTGGCAACGATACCTACAGACTGGCCGTTAAAACGGGCAAAACCCACAATGATATTGCGGGCAAATTTGGCATGCACTTCAAAGAAAGAATCTTTATCCACTACCAAATTGATGACTTCATACATATCATACGCCTTATTGGGATCATCTGGAAGTATCGTATTCAGACGGTCTTCCTTACGGCTAATAGGATCGGTACATTCTACCCGTGGAGCTTCCTCCAGATTGTTTTGTGGAAGATAGGACAACAGTTTTCTGATGCTCTGTGCCAAATCCTGTTCTGTGTCAGCGGTAAAATGAGCAACACCACTCTTGGTACTATGTACAGAAGCACCACCAAGTTCTTCAGCAGTCACATCCTCTCCAGTAACTGTCTTTACCACCTTCGGGCCTGTGAGGAACATATTGGACACTCCCTTCAACATAAACACGAAATCAGTAATGGCAGGAGAATAGACCGCACCTCCTGCACAAGGGCCACAAATAGCAGAAATCTGAGGTACTACACCACTGGCTTCAATATTACGCTGGAAGATTTCGCCGAATCCACTCAATGAAGTAATTCCCTCCTGAATACGGGCTCCTCCTGAATCATTGAGTCCGATACAGGGAACGCCCATCTTCATGGACAAATCCATTACCTTGCATATTTTTTCAGACATAGTCTGAGAAAGACTACCACCATTGACCGTAAAATCCTGTGCAAACACATAGACTTGACGGCCATTGACAGTGCCACATCCCGTAACAACTCCATCTCCCAGGAATTGCTTCTTCTCCATACCGAAATTGTGACAACGATGAAGCTTAAAAGCATCTATTTCTTCAAAGCTTCCTTTGTCCAACAAGAGATCAATACGCTCCCTGGCTGTGAGCTTATTCTTTTCATGTTGTTTGGCAATGGCTTTCTCTCCGCCACCAAGATGTGCCTTGGCACGTAATTCAACCAAATGCTGGATGTTCTTTTCTTGTACTGTCATATGTGTATATTTTCGCTAAATTACAGAATATAGATTTCGAACTGCAAATATACACATTGTTTCTGTTTCAGAGAGAAAGAAAGGGGAGGAAAGTTCAGACAGACATCTCAATCCCCTTCCCGACTACCCCCATACAATACAGGCTGAAAAACGGGTAGAAGGCAGTAGAGGGGTAAGAGGAATCCAATTCAATTGCTCACAGGAAACAGCTCCTGACGAACGTATCAACAGACGGGCTTCAGGAAGAGCAGGAAACAAATCCGACAACCTGACTGCTAACTGCCCCATTGTATGCCTCAGATTGATTTCTACACAAGGATGGAGCATAACACTACCATCCATGGCACTACACGTCATCATATCCACGCCCAATGGTCCTGTATACTTCCCCTTCAGCCAATGAGACAAAAGAATCTCCCATGCTCTACGCACATCATACAGCAAAGACAAAGGCAACTCTTCCTCCCATTTACCTTGCAGGACTTCCTGAGAAGCCAGTACATTGCCACTATAGGCTGAAAGGGGCGACGTAAAGAACAAAGACATTCCGGTAAACGAAACATGGCCTGACGTATCAACGAAAAACTCCATGGCCCAATCATTACGTTTGACACAATACTCTTGAACTTCCACTCCTTCCTTCCTACGAAGCAAACGATCCACCCATAGCATGGCAGCTGACTCATCTTGACCCAAAAGAAAACGAATGCCTCGGCCACTACTAGACCAAGGTGCCTTCAACACGGCTCTGCCGTTAAAACGTGATATAGCCTGGAGAACCTCTTCCATTGACATGCAGAAAACAGATTGTCCGCACAAGGGAGCTTCAGGCAACAACTGCCGCAATGCATCCAGACACATAGAAACCTGACTTCTTGAAGAGAGCTGACGTATGGTATTCAGCATAGACTTGTCTGGAAGGTGAATGGCCATGGCCTTCTTGTCTACAGCATCTCTCTGAAGACGAGCCACAATGCCTTCATCCCACCCCCAAGGTAATATATCACAGGAAGACGGAAGGGAATGATGGGGAACAAATTTTACACGAGGAGCACATGTGCCAGCATAAAAACTATCACAATCATCCAACAGGTCAGAGGAAACCACTACCTGGTCGCCAGTATGGGCCAACCAACATGCCAAAGGCTGGAGATCATGTTCCAAGGCCCGTACATTTGAAGACAGATTAACAACTGAACTACCAGCGGCCAACTGAATATCATGGGAGAAATTATAATAATGGAGCGTCATGATGAACCCAAAAGGCCCCCCTGAAACGGAGGGACTACAGTAACAAACCTATTGACAGAAGAGCACCCAGCAACAGCATTCCTGCTGAAGTCTTCCCCAACACACTATTAAGAGATTTTCCTTGTCGGATGGTCACCATCTTGCGCCATACTATAAAATGGAAGGGAAGAAAAGCCGACGTCAGTACCACCACCCATACATGGCCATTAATTCCCAACGGAAGACAACAAGCCCAAGCTAAAACACCTGTCCACAAATACTGGAAGCGGCCAAAGCGTTCGCCCATTCTGACAATAAGTGTATACTTACCAGAAATTTTGTCGGTATCACGATCACGATAGTTGTTGACTATCAACAGAAGATCTATCACCCATCCAGACGCCAAACCACAGAACAGACTATTGATAGTAATATGGCCAGCTTGAGCGAAATAGGTACAACATACAGGTACAACGCCAAAGAAAACAAGCACCAAAACATCCCCCCAGCCCCAATAAGAAAGGACAACAGTATATAGCCAAGCAAAAAGGACACAAGCAATACCTACTGCCACAAACCACCATTGTCCCCACTGCAACAGAGCAAGTCCCAAGCCGCATGCTACTATCATCACAATGACAGCTGCCTTTTTCATGGCAGATGGACTTATCCACCCCATGGAGCAAGCACGCTCAGGTCCTAAGCGGTCCGTTCTGTCGGTACCTCGAAGAAAATCATAGTAATCATTGACAAAATTCGCTGCTATCTGCATCAAAATGGCAAACATAAGGCAGAGCAACGCAGGCTGCCACAGAAATACATAATCGGCATAAGCCAATGACGATGCTACTACAACAGGCACACAAGCTCCTGACAAGGTCTTAGGACGGACAGCCAATATCCATGCCCGAAAAGAATTCTGTTTGACAACATCTCCCATAAAGGAAATACTTTTACAATAAAAGACAAGGGTTTGCGAAGTTAGGCATTTCCTGCTCAATGGCCAAGTTCTTCAGTGCAAAACCAAGCAGGCTTGCTTTCCTGGCCGAAACGGTCGACAGTGGTGATGGCTACTGCAGGAAATAGTTCCTGAGGGATTTGCCAAGGAATTCGATAAAAGTTCTCTTGTCGGAGGACTTCCCAAGGGCATCCTAAAGAAATACTGCCATCTTTCTTGGGGAAACAGATATACAGATTATAGCCTGCTATTGGGTAACGGGACGCTGATGCCTCCCATTTCAACAAGAAGCCATCAACATCCTTCTCCAGTCTGACATGGCAGGGAGGTGCTGGCAAAGGAACTCCCATCCACGTCATAGCCAATGGCATGGAAGGAGTGCTGTAGAAATCATCCTTAAGGAAACCATACAATGACTTGACGTTTTCCAGAACATATCTGCAACGGAAAAACGCTTGTCCTCCTGCCCCGATAGTTCTGGAAAAGCCCAATTGCTTTCTGATTGTTGCCAAAGGCCAGTCTGCTTCCTTGGGGTCCAGTTGGTAAGCGGCTGTACCTATTACAATAGGCCGATCACATGAAGACTCTTTCCAATCCAAAGCAAACGGATAAAAATGGGAATCTAAACGAAAATACATCATCGGCACCAGCATATCCATGATGCCTTGAGACAACCACTTTTGTGCGTCCTGATAAACGGCATCATAAGCATTCCATCCTCTGGAGTCTTGACGTGGCAAGTCACAATATTTCCCTACAGGGGAACAACTCACCCACACCCAAGGCTTGATGGACTTGACTCCCTGATAGACACTGCGAACACAACGGGTCACATTATCACGCCTCCATGTCTCCTTGCTCAGACCTTTTCCATACTGTCGATAAGTTTTGGCATCATTGAACGGGATGGAATGTTCTGGATATCTTACATAATCCAAATGGATGCCGTCAACATCATAACCTCGCACTATCTCCTGACAAATCCCTGCCAAGTAATCTGCCGTAGACGGCACACCAGGATTGAGCATCCAAGTATCGCCAGTTTTCATACACAAAGCAGGAAGTCGCTTGTCCATGGCACAACTTCCCAAACGTACTGAAGCAGAAACCTTATGTCCCGGGAAGGCCACCACCCATGCATGTAATTGCAACTTACGGCGATGACATTCATCTACTGCAAAAGCCAAAGGATCATAACCAGGATCCTTTCCCGCATGACCCGTCAGACAATCGTCCCAAGGTTCAAAAGCAGAACGGTAAATAACCGTAGAGCGGATTCTGGTCTGAAAAAATATGGTATTAAATCCTGCTTGCTGCACAGCATCTAATAACTGACATAATTCTCTCTTTTGGGCATCCACCATAGCAGGGCTATTTGCCTTTACCTTCGGCCAGTCCAAGCCTCCAATGGTAGCCACCCATACAGAACGGCATTCTCTTTGAACAGCAGATAGACAACGTGACGAGTATAATGGAATCAGTATCCAAACTATCAAAGCCCATACTATCTTGGCCATGCACTTTCGCCTGACAGCATTAACCATAGTCTTATCCTTTTGTTCCTCCAAGCAATCCACTACCATTTATCCTAGTGCGCAAATGAAGGAAATGGCGCCATGATATATCACACATAACGACACTCTATTGCTTATCACCAAGCATTTCCTTAATTTCACTTTCCTTATTAATAAGATCCTTGCCTCTACTTTTAACAAGCGAGCTATTTCCACCAACTTATCCAAAGAAGGTTGCGCCTTGTTTCCTGCCCATCTACTTACTGTAGCTTGAGTT
Organism: Prevotellaceae bacterium; assembly: GCA_022763905.1. Taxonomy (GTDB): domain Bacteria; phylum Bacteroidota; class Bacteroidia; order Bacteroidales; family Bacteroidaceae; genus UBA6382. The sequence continues at coordinate 7,683 of JALERS010000096.1, forward strand.
TTTCCCAACTTCTCAGCCAACCACTTATTTGTTTTACGCTGTTCTACAAGGACAACTTTAATTCTGTTAATTGTTTCGTTTGACATACAATATTTAGTATTCTTCGTGCTTGTCTGGCACAAAGATAGAATATTAATTTCAAAATTACAATAGCAAAAAAATGCCCCCCTATTATTTTCCACCAATTTAGACCCAATAATCCAAATTGAACTTTTTTTCTCCAAAATTGGCAACTTTCCAATACCATCCCGGGGATTATATTCACTTATTTGCAACACGCAAAAGACTTTGTTTCACTAGCACCCTTGAAGACGAAAAGCGGAACCAACGCTTCAACAAAAAAACAACTTCCATTGGCCTCAATACATTATTGGAATATTTTAGTTTAGTTTTATAGGTCTGAATGCATTCTTTTCCTTACTTTTGCAAGTAGACTAAGAAAAATAATGATTATAAAACGATTCACAGTATGAAGAAAATGATGTTATGCGCCTTGATGATGATGGTTGCCATTTGCGCCAAGGCACAATTTGAAGCAGGAACCAAATATGTAGGTATCTCCGCCACCAACTTAGGTTTGTCTTATAGTTCCAGCGAAAGATTTCGCTTAGGTCTAGAAGCCAATGCCGGCTATTTTGTTGCCGACAAGGTTATGCTCCGTGCCAACATTAGTTATAACCATACCCGTATAGTAGATGATTTCGCATTAGGTGTGGGTGGACGCTACTATTTCCGCGAAAATGGTATCTTCATGGGAGCAGGTGCTGAATTCTGCCACTTCACCTCCAACAATAACGATGTACAGGTTCCGATAGAATTGGGATACGCCTTCTACCTGAACCATTATATCACCGTTGAGCCTGCCCTGTATTACAAGATGAGTCTTGACGATTTCAGTGACAAGAGCAGTGTCGGTCTGAAAATAGGATTCGGCGTCTATTTCTAATGACAGAGACATCCTGCTCTGTTCCTGCCAATCGCCTCCAATTGGTAATGCCTGATGGTAGTACTGCATCGGGGCATAAAGTCTTGGTACATGCTTGTTGTGCACCTTGCTCTTCTGCCATTATCGAATGTATGCTCTATAATGGCATGCTTCCTACGGTCTACTTCTGTAACCCCAACATTTTTCCTTTTGAAGAGTATCAGGTCAGGAAAGAGGAACTGAAACGTTTTCTCAAGGCCAACAGTATACCATTTTCAGAGGACACTTATGACCATGAAGCCTGGCTGAACGATATCCACGGATGGGAAAAAGAGCCAGAAAGAGGGAAAAGATGTCTTCAGTGTTTTCTATTCCGCCTAAAACGTACAGCCGCCTTCGCATCAGTCAACGGATTCCAATGGTTTACCACCACCTTATCTTCTTCACGATGGAAAGACATGGCCCAGATTAGCGAAGCAGGCAGAAGAGCAGCATCAGCTTTTCAAGGAATCTCTTTTTGGGAACATAATTGGCGCAAAGGAGGCCTGCAGCAGAGAAGAGCAGAACTATTGCGCGAATATCAGTTTTATAACCAATTATACTGCGGATGCGAATTCAGCCAAGCATCCATGTCGCACAAACAAAACCAACAGCAATGAACAAATTCATTCCATCTTTCTTTCAATGCATTTTACTAGGCATAGTAATTTTGGCAACAGCTTGCCAGTCGGAAAAACTTCCCAATGGAACTTTTATCCGCCAGGATGCCACCCCTGAAACTTTTATCGGTTTGGAAGTAAAAGATGATACTCTTATCTGGAAGCAGGATGCAGGAAAACTCTCTGGAAAACATTTCATCTATTCCATTAGTAATAACCAACTAGAAGGAAAGTGCATAGAAACAGGAGAACGGATGATACGGACCTTCCAAAAAGACACTTCAGGATTTCTTTTGGGAGGAATCCGCTTCTCTTCTTGTCCCGATATAGCTGATAGCATAAGTGATGGTAATTACATCCAATACAATGCCGTTCCCAAAAACACAGTTCATATTATCATCAAGGGAGACAGCATTACAAAGATTCAAACCCACTACGATCAACCCCTCCATACTATTTCAGCGCAATACACGTTGGATGACAAACAATGCCTCATCCATATCCAACTGAGTGAAAGAAAGCAATCCTTTGTATTCCGTCCTTGTCCTGACGGATTCATTTTAGACGATTGGCGCTTTGTAAAAGAACAATGAGGCCTGCCTATTGAACCCAATTTCTACGAAGGCACATAAAATCGGCCTGCTGCTTTCCCACGAGAAGATGACCTACAGAAACTGTTTTTCTCAAGTCAAATCACATGGTCAGCATTTGATTCCAGTTTTTCTGCCAGATATTTTCCTGTGATACTGGTGGGACATACTGCCACCTCTTCTGGTGTACCACAAGCAACCACCTCACCTCCTTTGTCACCGCCTTCTGGACCGAGATCAATAATATAATCTGCATTCTTGATGATTTCCATATTGTGCTCTATTATTATAATGGTATGTCCGCGTTTGATTAACGCATCGAAAGCCTGAAGTAGAATATGGATATCATGGAAATGAAGTCCTGTAGTAGGTTCATCAAAAAGGAATAATTCAGGTTCATTCTGTTCCGCAGCTAGAGCAGCAGCCAGTTTGACTCGCTGGTTCTCTCCTCCCGAAAGTGTAGATGACGCTTGTCCTAATTGTATATACCCAAGGCCTACATCTTGAAGAGGTTTAATTTTTCTTGCAATGGAAACTTTCCCGTTGGCAGAAAAAAAGTCGATGGCCTGGTCTACAGTCATGTCCAAGATGTCAGAAATATTCTTCCCTGCAAAGGTAACCTCTAGAATTTCCTTGCGAAAACGTTTTCCCTGACACTCCTCACACGTAATAACCATATCCGCCATAAACTGCATAGGCACCTTGATAGTACCATCTCCCTTACAAGACTCACAACGGCCTCCCTCCGTATTGAACGAGAAATAGGCAGCCGTGTACCCCATTTGACGTGATAATTGTTGGTCTGCCATAAGACGTCTGATATCATCGTAGGCCTTGATGTATGTGACAGGATTGCTACGAGATGATTTTCCGATAGATTCTTGACTAATAAAATTAACGTCATGAATGGCTTCCATATCTCCTTCCATAGACAGATATTCGCCAGGACGCTCAGAAGGCGAATCAAAATAGCGCATAAGAGCCCTATAGAGTACAGACTTCACCAAAGTACTTTTCCCCGAACCACTCACTCCAGTTACAACGGTCATCACATTAAGCGGGAACCTCACATCAATTCCCTTCAAATTATGTGCCCGAACTCCTTTCAAGTCAATGTATCTGTTCCACTTACGGCGCTGTCTGTTGACAGGGATGGTTTCCTCACCTAACAGGTAACGGACAGTATGACTACCACTTCCCTTCTCCAATCGGGACATATCACCTTGATACACTATACGCCCTCCATTCCTGCCAGCACCTGGTCCAATATCAATGATATAGTCGGCAGCTCGTATAATTTCCTCATCATGTTCGACCACCACTACAGTATTCCCCAACTGTTGCAGTTCACGAAGTACATGGAGCAATCGGCCTGTATCTCGACTGTGTAATCCTATTGAAGGTTCGTCAAGGATATACAATGATCCTATCAGTGCACTACCTATCGATGTGGATATATTGATACGTTGGTTTTCACCTCCAGAAAGTGTATTGGCAGGACGATCCAATGTAAGATATCCCAACCCCACCTCTTCCAGTGTACGCAACCTACTCTGTATTTCCTTCAAAAGTCTCTCTGCCACTTGAACATCGGATTCTTGCAGTTGAAGAGTGTCAAAAAACACCCTCAGATCACTCACCGACATCCGACAAAGGTCACTGATAGACTTACCTCCCACCTTAACGTATTCAGCTTCTTTACGCAGTCTTCTTCCATGACATGCCGGACAGGTAGTCTTTCCCCGATAATGGGCAAGCATTACCCTATACTGTATCTTATATTGGTTGCGTTTGACCATTCGGAAGAAGGCATCAATACTCACCTGCTCCTCTTCAGGAAGGCTCTGTTCCTGTGCATCACCATGCCACAAACAATCTTTCTGCTCTTGAGTCAGTGAATAATAAGGTGAAAAAATGGGGAATCCACGTTGAGAAGCCCTGTGACAGAAGGCGTCCTTCCATTCACTCATTTTCTCCCCTCGCCAGCACACCACGGCTCCTTCATAAACACTCTTAGTGGAATCAGGAATGACCAGAGCCTCATCTATGCCAATAGTCTGACCAAATCCTTCACATACAGGACAAGCTCCAGCTGGAGAATTGTAAGAAAACAACGAATCTGACGGTTCTTCAAAAACGATTCCATCCAATTGGAATCCAGTAGAAAAGACATGTATTTTTTTGGATGGATACATACGTAATACACATGTCCCATTGCTTTCATAAAAGGCTGTTTCCGCAGAGTCTGCCAAACGGGACAGATTATCATCTCTGTCACTAGCGGTCATACGGTCCACTAGCAGCATCACTTTCGACCTATCGGTCTTTTCCTGCAAGGAAATATCTTCCAGCCATTCCTCAATATCCACCATTTCCCCATCTAAGTCTATGCGTACAATACCTTGTTGTAATTGCAGACGCAACACCTCATCCAAAGGTCGTTTTTCTGCTGGAGACAACGGAGCCAATACTGTAAAACGGGTTCCTTCCTCGCATGACTTCATAAAACGGATAACGTCTTCTACAGAATGACGCTTCACCTCCCTGCCACTAACAGGTGAATATGTACGACCTATGCGGGCAAACAGCATCCGCAAATAATCATACACTTCGGAAGCAGTACCCACAGTGGAACGGCTATTACGATTCCCGTTTTTCTGTTCTATAGCAATGGCAGGAGGAATACCCTTGACTGAACGACAATCTGGTTTCTTCATCCTACCCAAAAACTGGCGTGCATATGCAGAAAGACTCTCTACATACCTGCGCTGACCTTCTGCATACAATGTATCGAATGCAAGGCTGGATTTCCCTGACCCGGAAAGCCCCGTAATAACCACCAGTTTGTTACGTGGAATCACTACGTCTATATCCTGAAGGTTATTGACACAGACGCCTGTGGCGACAATATCTTGACTCATTCTTTTAATATCCTGTTTTGAACAGACAAAGTTAGGAACTTTATTTGTACTTTTGTAGAAAACCAATCAAGAAACCCGATGAAGAAAATCATGTTGTCTGTGCTATGTGCACTGTGTAGTATTAGTGGACTATGGTCCCAGCAGGCTCCCAAGCGGGAATTCAGGGGCGCATGGATACAATGCGTCAATGGTCAATGGCTGGGATTGTCTACATCGCAACAACAAGCTCGCCTTACCCAACAACTGGATGCCTTACAACGTATCCATGTCAACACTATCATGTTTCAGGTCAGAGCAGAAGCTGATGCCCTATATGCCAGTCCTTATGAACCTTGGAGCCGTTTCCTTACCGGCAGGCAAGGACAAGCACCTGCTCCCTATTGGGATCCATTACAATGGATGATAGAACAATGCCATAAGCGTGGCATGGAATGTCATGCTTGGATCAATCCTTATCGAGCTAAGACACGTGATACCCGTGAATTGGCAAACAACCATCCCTTCCGCGTACATCCCGAACGTTTCTTCCGTTATGGAGACCTGCTGATTTTTCATCCAGGAATAAAAGAAAACAGAGATTGGATTTGCCATATTGTTCATGATATTCTCAACCGCTATGATGTAGATGGTATCCATATGGATGACTACTTCTATCCTTACCCACAAGCTGGGATAGAAATTCCTGATGCCGAACAATACCAACTACATGGGCGAGGCTTTTCTTCTATAGGAGACTGGCGTCGCGACAATGTAAATCGTCTCATTCAGGAACTTCATGACACTATACGCACCATCAAACCTTGGGTAAAATTTGGAGTCTCTCCTTTCGGCATCTATCATAATCATAAAGAAGGTGACATTCTTCCTGGCAGTGCCACCCGTGGCAGTGAAAACTATGCCGTATTATATGCCGATGTACTCAAGTGGGTCAACAACGGATGGGTTGATTACAATATTCCCCAACTCTATTGGAACATCGGTTACAAGGTAGCTGACTATGAAGAACTCATCCGCTTTTGGGCACGTTACTCTGCCAATCGTCCTTTGTTCATTGGCCAAGACATTCCTCGTTCTCTCAAAGAACCCGACCCCAAAAATCCTGCCCAAAATCAGTTACCTGCCAAACTGTCGCTGCAAAGAAGTCTTCCCACAGTAGAAGGAAGTTGTATTTGGTACTCTTCTGTTATTGCCGACAATATGGGAGGATGCACTGACTACTTGGCCAAGACTTTCTATAAATATCCTGCTCTCCAACCTAGAATGCCGTTTATTGATGACAAAGCACCAGGAAAGGTACGCAAAGTCAAAGCTTTATGGATGCCCGATGGGTATTACCTCTTTTGGTTAAAACCGAAGCCTCTGAAAAATGAGAAGAGTGACACGCAACAGTATGTCGTATACCGATTCAAAAAGGGAGAAAAGGTCAATCTGGAGAACCCTGCCCATATCGTAGCTATTACCGACCAAAACTGTCTGAAGCTGCCCTATATGAAAGGAAAAGACAAATACATCTATTATATTACCGCTTTGGACAGACTGCATAATGAATCCAAAGAGGTAAAGAAATCCATCAAACTCTAAAGATTACCCTATATCATCAACCTTAATGCTGGAAGGAAACAGAATTCGTTTCCTTCCAGCATCTTTTAACAAAACCCCAAGACTCAACCCAAGAAAGGAATATCTTGTATCCGGCAATCAGAACCAATAATTGTATACGTAATCCGTACCATTACCAAAGAAATAGTGTCCTGTATAGGAATGTTTGAAAACTTTGGGAATGTAATTGATTTTTTTCAGCACATCTGCTACAGAACTGGCAAGACCATTGAAATACACACCATTCTGACAACACAATATACATCCTCCATCAATTGTAAGAGATACTCCATACACTTGTCCGAATTTATTAATAGCATCTTTGACCACCTTCTCATATTGCATAGAATACACAACATGACCATTGTCTCCGACAACAATAAAGTGTTCGTTTTCATCCATCGCCACTGACCTTATACCTACTCCCATTTTAATAAACTGATTTAATGCATCATAGAGTCCTTGGAAGCCATTTGCATGCCATGCAAACCAATTGTCCTTACCATATGACACACACCAGTACTTCCCCGTATTTGTAATGGTAAAGTCTTTTACATATTCTCCTTTTTTATGGATATCCATCAATTTCTCTATAATCTCATTTTTTACATTAACGGCATAAAACTCATTGTCTCCCCAAATTGTCACACCTCCATTACCAGTAAAGGAGGCTATTCTACACCTTTTGCGATTATTGATACTTTGTGTAAGTTGAAACTGGCCCTTATGATTCTGAGGATTGTATTTGTACACTTTCCCATAACAGCGGTTTTGGTCCATGAATCCGTCATAGCCACTCAAACTGGCGTTCATCATATCAAGAGCTAATTGTTGTTCTGCAGTAAAACCATTCTGAACAGGCACATCATTGTTAGAAGAATTACCTCCGTTGGATTTATTCCTTTGACTGCTATTATTGTAATCAGGTTTATTGGTTGATCCCAACCCATTACAAGCCGGGCAAGGGTCAGAATGGGATACACCTGCCAGTATCCACTGATGACAGATAGGGCATTGCGATTTTTTATTGGAATGGCCAAAAGTACCTATACCATGTTGAAAATAGATTCTACCTGTTCCATTACAACGATAGCACTTAACAGTGCGGGATTCAGCACACAGAGAAAATGCAAATAATATTACTACCCAAAAAATTTTGAATTTCACACTATTCATAATAATCATTTTTGTAAATTTGTTTTTATTCAGTTGTCTCGTTTACGGACATACACCTCTGTATGACCTCATCCAGTCCTTCTACTATCATGATATTGATATCTATCTCTGTGGAATTGGAATACATCAAAAGAAGATGCTTGTCATTATCGTACTAATTGTAATACTACATCCACAGAGGTTGGACATTGAGCTCTATATTGCGACAAAAATTCCACTCCATTCCTGTTTTTGCAGAAAACAAATCAACGCCATTATAGGTGCTTACCTCTTTTTATCACACCCATCATGCGGAGAGTGAGGGATTCAAACCCCCGATACCCATATAGGGTATACCGGATTTCGAGTCCAGCGCATTCGGTCACTCTGCCAACTCTCCAAAACGATTGTAAAATTACACTTTTTATCTGAAAGTCCTGATAGCGCAATCCTTTTTTTTACTCTATCTTTACTATTTCCCCTTTCTGTATCTTCTATAGAATGTCCTTCTGTGACCGCTTCTTTCTTGGCAGAATAGAGCTATGCCTTTGAGGGTATATTCCACAAAGTGGCAACTGCAGTTTCAAAAGTTCCTATATTCAAACTCATCCTCACCCAATCAATGAAAGAATGTAGAAATCTGACCAAATAATCCGACACTTCTCCTCATATCGGAACGAAAATGAGTAATTTTGCAAAAATATAGGCACGTTTGTTGGTGCCTGTTTGTCATATTATTATTATTGTATTAAAAACACAATGAAAGTATTGAAATTTGGCGGAACATCTGTAGGTTCCGTAGAAAGTATCCTGAGTCTGAAGAGTATTGTAGAATCCCAACAGGATGATTGCGTAGTAGTAGTAAGCGCATTGGGCGGCATTACCGACCAATTGATACGGGCCTCCCGGCAGGCTTTAGAAAGAGGGGATTCCTATCAGGATTGTTTTTTAGAGATGGTTAAGCGCCATCGTGACATGGTAAACACCATCATTGAAGATGAAAACAAGCGTCAACAGTTGCTGAAGCAACTGGGAGAATTGTTTGACGAACTTCGCTCCATATTATATGGTGTTCACCTCATCCGTGACCTCAGTCCCAAAACCATGGCTGCGATTGTCAGTTACGGCGAACGTCTCAGTAGCCCTATCGTTGCCTCTCTCATAAAGGATGCCGTGTGGAAAGACTCCAGGACATTCATCAAGACTTCTTTCAAAAACAACAAGCACAATTTGGATAGCGAACTGACCAACAAGCTCATACAGGAAACATTCCAGCCACTGCCTCACATTACGGTTTGTCCGGGATTTATCAGTTCTGATGAAGAATCAGGAGAGACCACCAACCTCGGTCGTGGCGGGAGTGATTATACCGCCGCATTGATTGCCGCCGCATTAGATGCTGACGTGCTGGAGATATGGACCGACGTAGATGGTTTCATGACTGCCGATCCCAGAGTGATACGTAGTGCCTATACCATTGACGAACTAAGTTATATTGAAGCCACGGAGCTCTGCAACTTTGGTGCCAAGGTAGTCTATCCGCCTACCATCTATCCAGTCTGCGTAAAAAACATACCTATCCGTGTACTCAACACATTCAATCCCACCAATCCCGGCACTGTCATTAAAGCTAAGACAGGTGACAGCGAAAAGCCCATCAAAGGTATATCTAGCATCAAGGGAACAGCATTGATTACCGTATCAGGTCTATCTATGGTGGGTGTCATCGGAGTCAATCGACGCATTTTCACTGCGTTGGCCGATTCAGGCATATCCGTATTCCTCGTCAGTCAGGCATCTTCTGAAAATTCTACTTCTATCGGTGTCCGTGAAGATGACGGTGATGCAGCCGTACAGGTGCTCAATAATGAATTCTCAAAAGAGATTGCCACTGGAGCCATGTATCCCATGCATATAGAAACAGGATTGGCTACAGTAGCCATTGTAGGAGAAAAAATGAAACACACGCCTGGTATTGCCGGCAAACTATTTGGAGCACTGGGTAGAAGCGGCATCAGTGTCATAGCCTGTGCTCAAGGTGCATCTGAAACCAACATCTCCTTTGTAGTGCAGAGTGACCTGCTTCGCAAGACCATGAATGTACTTCATGACTCCTTCTTCCTCTCTGAGAACAAAGTACTCAATCTTTTCATCTGCGGAACTGGCACTGTTGGCCATCAACTCATTGACCAAATCCATACCCAGTACCAGAAACTCATTGACACTCGTCATCTCAAATTAAACATCGTAGGCATCGCCAATAGCCATAATGCCATCTTCAACCGAGAAGGTATTGACCTGAATACCTATCAGGAAGAACTCGGCAATTCAAAGCCGAGCAATGTACATCTTCTGCTGGAAGAAGTCATCAAGATGAATATCTTCAATAGCGTGTTCGTTGATTGTACTGCCAGCCGCGAAGTGGCAGAAATTTACCAGCCTTTGCTGGAACACAACATATCCGTAGTAGCTGCCAATAAGATTGCCGCATCTTCTGAATACAACAAGTACATCCGTCTCAAGGAAACTGCCCTCATGAAAGGCGTGAAGTTTCTCTTCGAAACCAATGTAGGTGCAGGTCTACCCATCATCGGCACTATTAACGACCTACTCAATTCAGGCGACAAAATACTGAAGATTGAAGCGGTAGTCAGTGGAACTCTCAACTATATTTTCAACGAATTGTCTGCTGACGTTCCATTTTCAGAAACCATACGCCGTGCCAAAGAGCAAGGCTATAGTGAACCTGACCCGCGCATTGACCTCAGTGGCAAGGATGTAATTAGGAAATTGGTCATTCTGGCCCGAGAAGCAGGATACGTAGTTGAGCAGGAAGATGTAGAAAAACACCTCTTTATCCCTGAAAACTACTTTGAAGGTTCATTGGATGACTTTTGGAAACGGCTTCCTGAGTTGGACGCTCCTTTCGAGCAAAAACGCAAGCAACTGGAAGCTGAAGGAAAGCGATGGCGCTTCGTTGCCACTGTTGACCACGGGAAGACCAGTGTGTCTCTCATTACTGTCGACAGGCAACATCCTTTCTACACGTTGGAAGGTTCCAACAACATCATCCTCCTCACTACAGAACGCTATAAGGACTATCCCATGATGATTAAAGGGTACGGTGCAGGAGCCAGTGTAACTGCAGCAGGTGTATTTGCTAACATCATGTCCATTGCCAATATTTGATACGGAAAGAAAATAACAATCATGAAACACCTTATCATTCTCGGTGATGGAATGGCCGACCATCCTGTCCCATCCTTAGGAGGAAAAACGCTTCTTCAGTATGCAGAAATACCCCATATGGATTTACTGGCCCGTAAAGGTCGTACAGGTCGTCTGATCACTATTCCTGAAGGTTTTCTTCCAGGCAGTGAAGTGGCCAATACGGCTATCCTCGGTTACGACCTTCATCAGGTCTATGAAGGAAGAGGACCTCTCGAAGCAGCCAGTATAGGATATGAGATGCAACCCGATGACCTGGCGATTAGATGCAACATCATCACCTTGTCCGACGGACGCATCAAGAATCACCATGGAGGACACCTGTCCACAGAGGAAGGAGATATGCTCATACGTTATCTCGACAGTCGTTTAGGCAACGAACGCATCCGCTTCATTACGGGTATCCAGTACCGCCATCTGCTGGTCATTAAGGGAGGCAACAAGCATCTGGTATGCGCACCTCCTCATGACCATCCTAATGAGGAATGGAGAAAATTGCTAATCCAACCTGACCCCGATTGGCATGAAACAGATGCCAACCGCATGTCTCCCCAAGCAACTGCTGAACTTATCAACCATCTGATACTGCAATCACAGCAACTGCTTTCCGAGCATCCTTTCAACAAGCAAAGAGCGGCTCAAGGACTTGACCAAGCTAACTCCATCTGGCCTTGGGGTGGCGGCTATCGCCCCTCCATGCTCACCCTTGCTCAGCAGTATCCTTCCATCAAGAAGGGAAGCGTCATCTCCGCAGTCGACCTCATCAAAGGAATCGGTCACTATGCGGGGCTGCGAATTATTAATGTATCAGGAGCCACCGGACTGGCCAACACCAACTATGAAGGCAAAGCGCAAGCTGCCATTGAAGCATTGCGCTCTGACGACTTTGTATTCCTGCATGTCGAGGCTTCCGACGAAGCTGGCCATGACGGAGACCTCCAGTTGAAGCTAAAAAGCATAGATTATCTGGACCGACGCATCATAGGTCCTATTTACGAAGAAGTATCCCGATGGGAGGAACCTGTCTGTATTGCTGTATTGCCAGACCACCCTACCCCTGTAGAGATACGCACCCATTTGGCCGAACCAGTACCCTTCCTCATATGGTATCCAGGCATCTGCCCCGACCAAGTAGAGCAGTATGACGAAGTAAGTTGCACAACAGGCAGTTATGGTCTGCTCCGTTTGGGCGAATTTATGAAAGAGTTCATGAACATCCAATAATTATCATCCACACCCCATGAAATACTATAGCACAAACGGACAAGCCCCGTTGGCATCACTACAGGAAGCCGTGACATGTGGTCTCGCTCCCGATAAAGGTTTATATATGCCAGAACACATTCGGCCTCTTCCCAGTTCATTTTACGAACAGATGGAATCAATGTCCTTTCAGGAAATAGCTTTTGAAGTAGCAAAGGCTTTTTTCGGAGAAGACATTCCAGAAGCCGATTTGCACAATATCGTTTATGACACTCTCTGCTTTGACTGCCCTGTAGTAAAAGTAGAAGAAAACATCTACACTTTGGAACTATTCCATGGTCCCACCCTTGCCTTCAAGGATGTGGGTGCACGTTTTATGGCACGCATGCTCGGCTATTTCCGCAAATTAAGCAACGACAGCCGTCTGGTCAATGTCCTTGTAGCTACTAGCGGAGATACAGGTAGCGCCGTTGCCAACGGATTTCTGGGTGTTGAAGGAATCCATGTCTATGTACTTTATCCCAAGGGAAAGGTCAGCCGTATACAGGAAAGCCAGTTCACCACTCTCGGCCACAATATCACTGCAGTGGAAGTGGATGGTGTTTTTGATGATTGTCAAGCGCTTGTCAAGCAATCATTCATGGACAAAGACCTGAATGCCCACATGACACTGACATCAGCCAACAGTATTAATGTAGCCCGATTCCTACCTCAGGCATTCTACTATTTCTATGCTTGTGCCCAAATGAAAAGATTGGCCCCTGGCCAAGATTTGGTAGTATGTGTTCCTAGCGGTAATTTCGGCAACATCACATCAGCCTTGTTCGGTAAGGAAATGGGATTGCCCGTCAGACGTTTCATTGCAGCCAACAATGCCAATGATATTTTCTACCAGTATCTGCAGACAGGCAAATACAATCCCAAAGCCAGTATCCAGACATTAGCCAATGCCATGGACGTAGGCAATCCGAGCAATTTTGCCCGCATCCTATCTCTTTATGACAACGACTACCAGCGCATCAAGAGCCTAATAAGCGGTGCCACTTACAACGACTCGGAAATCATGGAAACTATCCAGAAATGTTTCGCCGACAACAATTATATCCTTGATCCTCATGGCGCATGCGGTTACAGAGCTCTCAAGGAAGGACTCAAAGAAGGAGAAGCCGGTATTTTCTGTGAAACAGCTCACCCTGCCAAATTTCTTTCTGTTGTAGAAAAGGCCATTGGAACAGAAATGTCCATTCCCGACCGTCTGGCAGAATTCATGAAAGGCACCAAGCAAAGTGTTGCCATGAGCAAGGAATTCACTGATTTCAAAGCTTTCTTGATGCAACAATAATTGCTACCTCAAGAGAGTTGCAGAAGGACATAATCTCCAGGAGTAAGTTGGAAGGATGATATTCCCTTCTTAATTTTTCGCCAAGACTGACCAGGCAGGATGCGTTTAATCGATGCTGCAAGGGTCATCTTCAAGGTCTGTGTATGGTTTATATCCGTATTCAGCACCATACAATATGTATGTTTGCCATTCTTCAAATGGCTGATAAGCATTCCTTTCCCCTCACATTCTAATTGGCTAATAGGAGCAGGCAATGTAGCAGGCCGATGGGTTCCAGGGGGAAGAACAGAACCAAAATGGGAAACATCCATCACTTCTGCCCCTAGAAACACCGGTGTCAACAGGTGAATCTCTTCATTGAGCTCTTTTACCAGATAGTAGACATGCGTACGAGCCCCATCCAAACTGATAGGAGCTGTGTGAAAATTCCACACTCCCCCATTTCCAGGATTCCAATAGGTGAAATACTGCAATCCCTGCGCCCCATAAGCCAAATTGCTAAACATCTCAAGACGTAGCATCTCCCTGCTGGCTACTGGGTAAGGACCATGAGCTGTGGAAAGGGCAAAAGCCCAGAACGGTACTCCTGTCTCACGACTAACAGCCAAAGCATCTTCCAGATTGGTAAAAAAACCATCTTTCAGAATAATGCCGCCCTTCCCATCTGTGACAATTGGATAATTGTCATAGGAGAAAAAGCCCAAATCCACCTCATCCACAAATCGTTTCAGGTATTCCCGATATGAAGTAGTACCCAAATCTTTAGGGGACACATAGACAGGCAACAGATTGAGATAGAGCATATGAGTAGTATCCTCCTGAAGAATACGGTCTCTGAAAGCCTTCATTTGAGGGAAGGAAAGCGATGTAGGCTCATCTCTCAAGAACCAGCCTGCTACCCCTTCATCCCGCTTAAACCGATTAACTGTTTCTGCCGTGTTGTTTTCAAGCGCACCCGACATTACCATAATCTTCACACCCGTTCCTCTTGAAGCATCCAATGCCTTCTTTACCTCTTCATTATCTGCAAAATGAGAGAAAGAGATATTGAATCCCGCTTCTTTCATTTCCAGATAGCGTTCTGCTGTCAGCGCCGAATCGGGGCGTATGGAGTACCAAGCCAGTATGGGCATCTCACCTGGAACAGGATTGATATACCGTTGGCGGGCATCAGCAGACAAGTAGCAGACATATACCAGAATGAAGCTCCAAAATACTCTTTTCATTTTATCGTATTTTTGAGAAGAGTGTCATCCGTTGAAATGTTGTAGTCTGGCAATAAACTTACCCAAAATGTCAAATTCAATATTAACCTTGGTGCCTTTGACAATTGTATGAAAATTGGTATGCTCATAGGTATAAGGGATAATGTTGACTTGAAAACTATCATCAGTAGGCGAACATACAGTCAGACTTACCCCATTGACGGTAACTGACCCCTTGTCTACTGTAAAGTAGCCATGCGAGGCCATCTCCTTATCCAACTGATAGGAGAAGGTATAGGTAAAACTGCCCTCTGCATTTTCTACCGCTGTACAGACAGCTGTTATATCTACATGACCTTGAACGATATGTCCATCCAGTCGTCCTCCTACTGGCATAGAGCGTTCCACATTGACTTTATCACCTACCTGCAAGTCTCCCAAATTAGAGCGGTCAAGGGTTTCTTTCATCGCAGTGGTGGTATACTTGTCACCCTCTACATGGGTCACAGTAAGACATACTCCATTATGGGCCAGACTCTGTGAAGGTTCTAGTTCGTGTCCGAACGGACATGACAGAGTAAGGTTTACATTGCTCCGATCTTTTTCTATGGCTGTAACAACAGCGATTCCTTCAACTATTCCTGAAAACATGTGCGCTATATATTTTAAATGTATAATGATGTACTGTAAAAATAAGGCAGGACACTACTGCTCGTCCAGTGTGATATAACCATGATTCATAGCATAAGCCGTTATCTTGGTGGCGGAATGGGCATCCAGTTTATCCATAATATTCTTCCTATGAGTGTTGACGGTATTCATGCTGATATGAAACGCAGCAGCAATTTCCTTGCTAGACTTTCCAAGAGCTACCATCTTGAGAATCTCCTTCTCACGGTTTGTCAGAAGAGCCGCCGTGCGCTCATCTTCCTTCCTCAATGTGGCTGATAGGTCTTGGGGATAAAGCGAATAATGATGATGGGCGGATTGTTGGAGATACAGTAATGATCTGGATAGGATGTCTGGTGCTACATCTGTGGGAATGAAATGCATGTCTGTAGCAGCTACCCGTTGCATGTCTCCTGGTCCGAACAATATAACCGACTTACCCATTGAAGCCATACGACGAGAATGGACCACCCAAATATGGATATCGATGAAAAAATGGAAATAATGCAGTTTAGCATTCCTGTCAAGTGATTCATCCAAAGAGGTAAACACATCTGTTTCTGCAAACGGAATAATATTTTCCAACAAATACTTTAGACCATAACACTCCAGAATGTTTTCTGATACAACTGCTATGCGGGGAGCTTCCATAATTATCTACTAGATATAGGGCTTGACGGACCTTTCTGACTTTTTGGGATTGTAAAGGTAGTCATATTTTTCCGCATGGCTTTCATGTTATGAAAAAAACTTCCTCTTCCACTTCCCGACTACAGAACCAATAGATTTATTTCGGAAATTAAAGATTTCATTTTTTGCTAAAACCAATTATACTTACCTACATTGTGTTAATATTTATCCTAAAAAAACATTTTCCCGTCATATACACCACTACAAGATGACATTTAGAGTGTATCTTTGCTCTGTGATTAACTAGACACACAAATATATATTTTTCTCATAGTAATCATAAAAGTTAGGTAATTAGTTGTAGATAAGGTTTGTCGGGAGACAAGCCTTATTTTTTTATACTCCCCTTCCATTGCTTATTGACATATCCGGACTCACCCATAAAACAAGAAGATAGTCAACTTAACAAAAATAACATAGGAAAATCTATATTGTGCCTATATGGTAGGATATGATGACGTGATATGAATAGGGCAGAGCAGCCGTGAGCCAATCCGCTCATCCAATATCTTGCACCAGTTGTCCATCCCACCTACACCTGTCTATCTTTTGTGTTTTACACACAACATCCATCGGTTTTATATTCTCTATACTCATTCAATCCATTATTTCTCTCTATATTTGTATCTAGAAAATCATATATAACAAATAATAGCACAAAAAATGAAACACTTATTGATTGGTTTGGCAGCTTTGCTGTCCGCCGTAACCGCTTGGGCAGACAAACAATACTCTGTCACCTCCCCTGACGGAAGTTTGAAAATCAGTGTAAACGTAGGCAAGGCCATTTCCTACGAGGTATCCAAAAACGGCATGAGCCTGATTGCTCCCTCCACTATTGGCATGCAGATAGAAGGAGGCAGTTCTTTCGGGAATGCTTCCCGTATTGCTTCTGCCAAAACCACTACCATAAAGGAAACCATTGCCAGTCCTTTCTACAAAAAATCTGAAGTGACCGACCATTACAATTTACTTACTCTTCGCTTCAAGGAAAATTTCACTCTTCTGGTACGTGCCTATGATCAGGGTGTGGCTTACCGATTTGTATCCCAAGCCAAGAAGCCCTTTAAGGTAGTGGCAGAACAGGCTCAGTTCAATTTCGCCAAGGACTGGAAAGCATGGGCTCCTTATGTAAAGAAGTCTGGATCCTTTGAAAAACAATACATGAATTCTTTCGAGAACACCTATACTGTAGGCAATATTTCTCAACTGAATACCCAGCAACTCATTTTCTTACCTATCCTTGTAGAAGCCGATGGTGGTATGAAAATATCCATCACCGAAGCCGACAACACTAACTATCCCGGTATGTTCCTGCTGCATGGAGATAAAGCCAATCATGCCCTTCAGGGGCATTTCGCTCCTTATCCCAAGGAAGAGAAGATTGGCGGGCACAATAATCTGCAAAAACTTGTGGTTTCTCGCCAGCCCTATCTAGTCTCTGTAGAAGCAGGTATAGTCAATTTTCCTTGGCGTGTCATCAGTGTGTCCACTGAAGACAAGCAGTTGCTCGACAATGATATGGTCTATCTTCTAGCCGCTCCCAACTGCATTGGAGCCACCGATTGGATTAAACCTGGCAAGGTTGCATGGGAATGGTGGAATGACTGGGGTATCTACAATGTACCTTTTGTGACAGGTGTCAACACAGAGACATACAAGGCTTACATTGACTTTGCCAGTAAGCATGGTATTGAATATGTCATTATGGACGAAGGATGGGCTGTCAACAAAAAAGCCGATCTCTTCCAGATTGTACCGGAAATCGACTTGGAAGCTATCATCTCCTATGCTACAAGCAAAAATGTCGGCATCATCCTCTGGGCTGGCTACTATGCTTTTGACAGAGACATGGAGCGTGTTTGCCAGCACTTCAGCAAGATGGGCGTTAAAGGCTTTAAGGTTGACTTCATGGATCGTGACGATGCCAAAATGGTCAATTTCCACAAGCGTGCAGCAGAAATGTGTGCCAAATATCATCTACTTCTTGATTTCCACGGAAGCTACAAGCCTACTGGTATCAACAGAACATACCCCAACGTACTGAACTTTGAAGGCGTTGCCGGTCTTGAGCAGAACAAATGGAGCACTATGGAAACTTATAATCAGGTGCAATATGATACCGAACTCCCCTTCCTACGCATGCTTGCCGGACAGATGGATTATACCCAGGGAGCCATGCTCAACAGTACTCCGAAGTCCTTCCATACCAGTTGGTCAGAACCCATGAGTCAGGGTACACGTTGTCACCAATTGGGTCAGTACATTGTATTCTTCTCACCTCTCAACATGCTTTGTGATAGTCCTACCCACTACGAGAAAGAAGCAGAATGTACCGCATTCATCGCCTCTGTCCCCGTTACATGGGATGAAACTGTTCCCTTGGACAGCAAGGTAGGCGAATATGTTGTCACTGCCCGACGTAAGGGCAATACCTGGTATGTAGGTGGTATCAACAATTGGACAGCCCGCACTCTCACTCTCCGACTTCCCTTCCTAGGCAAAGGGGAACACCAAGCTGAGATATTCACCGATGGTCCCAATTCCAAGAAATTTGCACAGGATTACCTAAAAAAGACTTGCACCATCAAGGACGGCCAACTTATAGTCACAATGGCTCCTGGTGGAGGGTTTGCCCTGACCATCCGATAATGCGTCCCGTTATACACCAATGTCTTTTTGAAAAAGAAAATACGCATGAAACTCCTACACTCCTTTAGGACCCAGATTCTAGTCTCATTATCCCTGACTTTTGGGGGAGTCATTGCTTCATCAGCATCACAGACTCATTTCTTTGAGCCTTACAAACAGTCTTCCCTCCGACTGCCTGCTGTGCCTCTACTTGTCAACGATCCCTATTTTTCTATTTGGTCTCCCCACGACAGACTCACTGATGGCGGAACCCGCCACTGGACAGATGCCGCCAAACCATTACTGGGATTGTTGAAAGTAGATAATGCCGTCTATTGCTTCATGGGCAATGAAAGCCGACAGGTACTTGAAACCATCCTTCCCATGGGTGATCAAGAGCCATGGACCGCCCCTTGTCTACGGATTACTCCAACAAAAGGATGGAATCAAGTGGGCTACAATGACGATGCATGGCCCAAAGTACAGGGTGCATTGGGCAATGATGTCAAGAAGGATGTCCATACTCTTTGGAGTGGTGATAGCACAGATGTTTACATTCGCCGTACCTTCCGTCTTACAGCAGATGACTTAAAGAAGGATTTCGCTATCAGATATTCTCATGATGATGTCTGCGAATTGTTCATTAACGGAGTAAAAATCCACGATACGGGACTCACCTGGAAAAGGAAGCAGCAACTCACATTAAACAAGCAGCAACTCGAATTGCTCCAAGAAGGAGAAAACGTGCTGGCCATGCATTGTCACAATACCACAGGAGGTGCCTATGCTGATATGGGATTCTATGCATTGACTAACGTCAAGTCAACCAGCATCCTCACTGCTCGCCAAAAGAGTGTTTCCGTAATGGCCACCAATACCTACTACACCTTCAGTTGTGGTCCCATTGACCTGGATGTAGTCTTTACGTCACCCATGTTGATGGACAACTATGACCTGCTCTCCACACCCATCAACTACATATCCTATCAAGTAAGGTCAACTGACGGCAAGGACCATTCTGTAAAACTCTACCTTGCCACCACACCTGAAATGGCTATCAACAACGTCAATCACACCATCACCACCACCATAAGCACCCTGTGCTCTACTGGTGACGGCAATAATTATGTACGTTGCGGAACCTCCCTACAACCTATACTCAAGCGTCAAGGCGATGGAGTATGTATTGATTGGGGATATTTCTACCTATCCGACCATGATGGTAAAGTAGCCTTGGCCCCACTCCATCGGTCCATACAGTCGTTTATCAACACAGGACATTTGGTCAGCACATCCGACAGCATCTGTTCGCAGTCCGTTGCCGATATGCCTGCCCTCTCCTATATGCACAACTTCGAGGAAGTGGGCACCCAGCCCGTACAAGGTTTCACCATGGCTGGTTACGATGAGATAAAAGACATCGAGTACCTGGGCAAACAGTATACAGGCTATTGGGCACATAATGGAAAGGTAACTATATTCGATGCTTTCAACCGTATGGCTCGGGATTATACCGACATCATGAACAGATGCCGCCACCTAGACAAGACCATCTATGATGATGGTATGACTGCAGGAGGAATCAAGTATGCTGAAATGCTCTCCGGGCACTATCGTCTTGTCATGGCTGCCCACAAACTCTTTCAGGATGAAGACGGACATCTGCTTTTCTTCTCCAAGGAGAACAATTCTAATGGCAGCGTCAATACAGTAGACCTCACATACCCTGAAGCTCCACTTTACCTCTCTTATCGTCCCGAGTTGCAGAAAGCCATGATGACAAGTATATTTGAATACTCAAAATCTGGCCGATGGACAAAACCTTTTGCCGCTCATGACATGGGCACTTATCCCATTGCCAACGGACAAACATACAATGGAGATATGCCCGTAGAGGAATGTGGCAACATGCTTACCTTAGCAGCAACTCTCTGCATGCTGGATGGCAACACCTCCTATATTGATCCCTATTGGGACATCCTCACCCTTTGGAATGATTATCTGGTAAAATATGGTCAGGACCCAGAAAACCAACTCTGTACAGATGATTTTGCAGGACATTGGGCACACAATTGTAATCTGTCTGCCAAAGCCATTATGGGAATCAAGGGCTATTCAATCATAGCAGAAATGAAAGGCCTCAAGGAAGAAGCGAAACGCTATGACCGCCTAGCCCGCAAGATGGCAAAATGGTGGGAAAAAGAGGCAAGAGAAGATGACCATTATCGCCTAGCCTTTGACCGTGATTCTACATGGAGTCAGAAATATAATCTGATATGGGACAAGATATGGAAGAGTAACGTCTTCTCTCCTCAGGTGATGAGCAAGGAAATCGCTTATTATCTGAAACATCAGAACATTTACGGCCTGCCATTGGATTGTAGAAAAGACTATACAAAGAGTGACTGGATTTTATGGACAGCCACCATGGCCGACAAGCCTGAGGACTTCTCGGCACTCCTTTCTCCTGTATACAAATACATCCATGAGACACCTTCCCGTGTTCCTACCA
Source organism: Prevotellaceae bacterium (assembly GCA_022763905.1). Classification (GTDB taxonomy): domain Bacteria; phylum Bacteroidota; class Bacteroidia; order Bacteroidales; family Bacteroidaceae; genus UBA6382. The sequence continues at coordinate 29,012 of JALERS010000096.1, forward strand.
GTGACTGGCATGACACCAAAACAGGAAGATACCAGGCTTTTATCGCTCGCTCAGTTTTAGGAGGCTATTGGATGAAAGTTTTCATGGACAAATTCCATTCACAGGTTCTTTCCAAGAAACGTAAGTAAAACACACCATTACCTTTCTTCCCGTTCCTCAAGGGAAGAAAGGCGGGACAAGACAAATAGAAAAACTGCCAATTATAACAGGAGACAATCCTTTTTCTCAAAGGTTTGTCTCCTGTTTGGCTTCTTATAGCTATCTACTATTTGTAGTGAATGAAGAGAAAAAGAGTCCGTTGAAATAAGGAAAAGACTCCTTTGGG
>JALERS010000097.1 GCA_022763905.1 Prevotellaceae bacterium
ATAGGCAGAGTCTCGATAAATACTCCCTGAATTATAATCTTTTTCTATAGTTCCTTCACTCTCATGCGACTTCACTCCCGCCCAAATACCTTCACCAGTGTGACGGGTAAAGATAATAGGCTTTTCAGGTGTGCCTTTGGCAACAAGTTTTCCGAAAGAGGAAATTCCCATGCCTGTAGCAAATTCAAGCCGTGTGCCTGGCTCTATAGTCAGTGTAATACCTTCAGGGATTCCCACATTCTCGGTTACATACCATGTCTTGTCGGCAGTGAGGGTAGAATCCTTGAGTATGAGTCCGCCAATCTTATGCATATTGCTGACGGTAAGAGTGAACGGTTGCTCAAAAGAAGTGCCGTCGACAGTGGCAACAACCTTCATCTTGATATGGCGGGCATCAGCACACTTGTCACTGATTTTCATTACCAGCGGGTTGACACTTACTCCCTTTCCATAAGCAGAAAGATTCATGCCAAAGTCTGCTGACGATGTCTGTATGTCTACCAGGGATGCATCCTCATATTCATCGCCCATCTCCAGTTTCAGCTGGACATTCCTGGCCTCGCCAAAGGTAGTACGGAGTATCGGGTATATCTTCAGTGTCTCACCGGCATCTACCTCACCGTCATTGGTGGCATAGGAGTTGTCATCAATCTCTCCGTCGGCCAATTCCTTCCTGTCACGCATCTGCATGCCGAGGAAGTCAATCTCCGCAGGACGTTCAGTGATATTGTAAGCCTCAAGCAGAGTGGCACTGTGGAGCAAGTCTCCCCAAAGTATTTCCTGTGAGTCATATTCCTTTACCATTTGCAGTACCGAAATGCCTCCGGCAACAAGAGGTGCCGCCATAGATGTACCGTTCATGTTTTTGTATTTTCCTCCCAGCACAGTACTGATGATACCCGCACCCGGGGCAGAATATTCATAGTTGAAACCTTCCGGATCGACAATTGATGTCTCGGCAGAATAATTCGGACCGTCACAGTCGAAGTTACTCCAACCGGTAAGCCTACCCGTCGCATCCGTTGCCTGAACACCCAAGACAAAAGAATAGGCAGCAGGGAAAGACGGACCATAAGGCTGTCCCGGCTTAGCACAGGCTCTGTAGATAGGAAATCCGTCATTGCCAGCGGCAGCTACAAGCACACAACTGTGATAAGCATTCTCCAAAGCCTGACGAAGTACATGCGAGTTGGCATATGTGCCGAAACTCATATTCAGCACAGTGGCTCCGTTATCTGTTGCATATTTTATTCCCTTGACGATGGTAGCGATGTCACCTACTCCGTCACTCTGCATCACCGTAACAGGCATGATGAGTGCCTTGGGGTTGGCACCAATGATGCCTATCCCGTTCTTGGCAGCTGCAGCAATACCGGCAACATGGGTGCCATGACTGTTATAGTCGTGTATGTCGGGAGAATGGTTGACGAAGTCCCATCCATGCACATCGCTCTTGAAGCCATTGTTGTCGTTGTCATAGCCAGCCTCACCCTCTGCTTCAATGGTATTTGTCCAGATATTGTCCTTCAGGTCAGGATGGTCAATGTCCACACCTGTATCGATAATGGCGATGACCGGACGCTTGCTTTTGATGACAGGCTTTCTCCATAAGACCGGCAGACCTTCATAGATAAGGCCATACTGCTGGTCAAAAAGCGGAGTGCCGCTTGGGTCGGAGCAGATGGTTGAACCCGATTCCGTACTGACACTCTCTTCTGCAACTGTTCCGTTGATATATACCAGGTAATTGGGCTCAGCATATTCCACGTCTTCCAACTTGCTCAATGTCTCAGCCAGCAATAAGGTGGAGTCCTGGTGAAGTCCTTCCTTCTGGATGAGGAATACCTGGTCCTGATTGCTTTCAGTAATGATGCTGCCATTGGGAGCTTTCATCGTGCTGAGTGCCGATTTAGCCTTATGGACAGCAGTAGGAAACAGTTTTTCCATCTTCTCTACACCAAACTTCTGAAGTACGGTATTGACACTGCTGCGGCTGGCTGATACGGAGTGGGAGGAGATACGTCTCACCGTTACAGGAGTGGCATCCTTGAATTTCACAATTACCTGTCCCGACACAAACCGGGTTGGTCTTGACAACTGATCGCTCACTTTGTAAACGCCGTCCTCATTGTTGTTGCTGACTTGGGCGTTGCCCTGTGTGGCGGCCAACAACATGCCGACACAAATCGCAAAAAGATTCAGATGTTTCATACTATTACGGGGTTAGGTTATTTCTGTCATACATGTCTCTATCAACGAAAAAAGCGTGGGGAGTCTATCGGTCACTCATTCCACACTCTGGGGCTCTGGCATGTGCCCATCCAGTCAAGAACGAGTAACGCACAGAAACCCACGCCGATGTGATTATATGTAATTACCTCCATCTGCCAACACACCTTATTGAAGATATAAGGCAGGGTATGACATCCTCGGGGGTAATCTATAAAGACATTCCATGAGCATCTATCGTTGCCTTGTCCCGTGACTGGATTGAAACTGCCAGATTTCAGAGTGTCAAGAAACAAAGCGCACAATAAACGCTTTCCCATAAATAGCAACTCCCATCTTCCCGCCTCTTTGACGTCAGCCGGATTGCTCCCGCTTGTCAATATCGGCGCAGATAACCGCAGAACATCAGGCCAAAACCTGTATGGTCCCTTGGATGATGAAAGTTGCCACAAATATACAATCTTTTTGAAAAGTTCAAAAGAAAATTCTGATTTTTTTCTATATCAATACAATACGCCTGTTCTGTCAGAGAAAAAGCGCTGACCTGCCATTGTCTTTTCTGCCTCTTTCTGCCAAGGCAGCAAAGAGGCTCTTATTTCATCTGTTCATACTCGGGAAGGAATGCCATCATGTCCTCAATGACCAGACGGGTCAGTCTTCTACGGAAGATGCCTTTACGCAGAGGTGTAATACGCTTGAGCATGTCCATTGTCTTGGATGCCGCTTTCTGCTGACTTTCCTTCTTGGAAAAACCGTTTCCTTTTCCCATTTCTCTGCTTTCCACATAGACCACAGTCTGAAACAATTTGTCCTTGTTGTTATCCTGTTTCTCTGCAGCAACGGAATCAAAATAGACTTTCATCTTGTTCTTCTGACTCCATTCCAGCAAAACGCTCTTAAAGTTTTCCTCTTTCTTCGCTGTTGCCTCTATTTTGATATAGCCTTTCTTGATAAGACGTTCTATAAACCATCGGGAGCGTGAATAGCCTTGATCCAAATAGATGGCACCCACAAGGGCCTCAAAGGCATTACCTCCCAAAGAATTGTTGTGAGACTCTTTCGTGCAGGAGTATCTCACCATTTTGTCCAGCCCTAATTGGGAAGACAATTCATTCAAGGCACTGCGTTGTACCAGTTTGCTACGAGTAGTAGTAAGAAATCCTTCATGAGCATAACTGAACTTCCGGTAAAGCAGGTCACTTACCACTGCTTCAATAATAGCATCACCCAGAAATTCCAAACGTTCATTATTAAGAAACCTACCATTCTTATCCCGCTCGCAGAGACTCTTATGCATCAATGCCAGACGATAATAGGACAAGTGCCACGGACTAAAACCGAGCAGTTTCCTTAAAGAAAAGTAAAGTCCCTCTTTATCACCAAAGAAGGACTTTACTTTATACCATAGAAACATCATACGATGTACTGGATTGGAGAGAGGTAAATTATTCCTCGTATTTCTTCAGGATAATGCAGGCATTGTGTCCGCCAAAACCAAACGTATTGCTTAAGGCAGCACGTACAGTACGCTTCTGTGCCTTATTGAACGTAAAGTTGAGGTTGTAGTCAATAGCTTCATCATTGTCCCCCTCTTCATGGTTGATAGTAGGAGGAACGATGTCTTCTTTAACTGACAACAGACTGAACAGAGCCTCTACAGCTCCTGCTGCTCCCAGCATATGTCCAGTCATGGACTTGGTAGAACTGATGTTGAGGTCATAGGCATGTTCACCGAACACCTGCTTGATAGCCTTCACTTCTGAAATATCGCCTACGGGGGTGGAAGTACCATGGACATTGACATAATCAATATCTTCCGGAGTCATACCAGCATCTTCCAAAGCTGCCTTCATTACCAAATTGGCTCCGAGGCCTTCAGGATGGGAAGCAGTGATATGATAAGCATCAGCAGACATACCTGCTCCGGCTACTTCTCCATAGATTTTGGCTCCACGAGCCTTGGCATGTTCCAATTCTTCGAAGATGAGTGTTGCAGAACCTTCACCCATAACAAAACCATCACGGCTTGCACTAAATGGACGTGAAGCATGCTCAGCATCATCATTACGGGTAGACAAAGCATGCATGGCATTGAAACCTCCTACACCAGTAGGCCAAATGGCAGCCTCAGCACCACCTGTAACAATAGCATCTGCCTTACCCAAACGGATGAGGTCGAGAGCTACTGCAAGAGCATGGGTAGAAGATGCACAAGCCGAAGTAGTAGTGAAGTTAGGACCATTGAAGCCGAAATGGATAGAAATATAACCCGCTGCTATATCCGCAATCATCTTGGGGATGAAGAAGGGATTGTATTTCGGTCCTTCTGCCTCATGCAATGCATAATTGGAAACTTCCTTTTCAAAAGTATTGATACCACCTATTCCGACACCATAGATTACACCAATGCGCTCCTTGTTGACCTGCTCAAGGTCCATACCGGAGTCTTTCACAGCTTCCATGGCAGATACCATGGCATACTGGGTATAAAGGTCCATCTTATTGACAGCTTTGCGGTCAATATATTGCTTGGGGTCGAAGTTTTTCACCTCACAAGCAAAATGGGTCTTGAATAAGGAAGCATCAAATTTAGTAATAGGACCCGCACCGCTCACACCATTCTTGACATTCTCCCAAGTTTCAGGAGCATTGTTGCCAAGAGGTGTAACAGCACCGATACCTGTTACTACAACTCGTTTCAAATTCATTCAATCTAAAGGTTGGTCGCAGAATAATTTATGCGATAGCGTTGGTAATGTATGCAATAGCATCACCTACGGTAGAAATTTTCTCTGCCTGGTCATCAGGAATAGAGATAGAGAATACCTTCTCAAATTCCATGATAAGTTCTACTGTATCCAAAGAATCAGCGCCCAAATCATTAGCGAAACTAGCTTCGCTCTTAACTTCGTTCTCGTCTACGCCGAGTTTGTCAACAATAATAGCTTTTACTTTAGCTTCGATTTCTGCAGTTGTCATAATTGTTTATTGGTTAAATATTATACTTCTTCATAACAATTCTGGTTTGCAAAATTATCAATAATCTTTTATTTGCCAAAGTTTTGACTTGAAAATTTGCAAATTCGCCACTCAATACATACCATTTTGCTAACAGCAATCATGATTTCGCCCTATCCTGACACCTCTTTATCCTTTTCTTCCCTTCTGTTGATTTTTTGGGAAAGAAGGTGTGATTTACTGATTTTTTCCTAACTTTGCATCGTCAATTGACGTGGACAGATTTGAGCTGCTTGCAACCACGGAAAAAAATGCTAAAAAACAAGCCGGAATCTCCTTTCCTCTTATGGAGACACTATAGTATACCGGACTGATGCATCTCCTTTTCCTCTTGCACCCTTGTTTTTTTCTGCTTTCTGCGTCATTGGCCGACACAGAAAAGGTATCGTCATCATTGTCCAAACAATTGTCCAAACAAATATACTAATATATAATACCTTATTTAATATGAGTTATCTTTTTACATCCGAATCCGTTTCGGAAGGTCATCCTGACAAAGTAGCTGACCAGATTTCAGATGCTGTACTTGACAAACTGCTGGCATACGACCCTGCTTCCCATGTGGCTTGCGAAACATTGGTCACTACCGGATTGGCCGTTGTATCCGGCGAAGTAAGTTCCAATACCTATGTAGACCTCAAGACTGTAGCCAGAGATACCATAAGACGTATCGGTTACACCAAAAGCGAATACCAGTTTGATGCCGACGGATGTGCCGTACTGAATGCTATCCAGGAACAGAGCAGGGATATCGCCAGAGGAGTGAACCGCACCAATCCATTAGATCAGGGAGCGGGCGACCAGGGCATCATCTTCGGATATGCTACCAATGAAACCCACAACTATATGCCCCTCACACATTTCCTGGCTACTGCTCTGCTTCAGGAATTGGCTAAAATACGCCACGAAGGAAAAATCATGACCTATCTGCGTCCTGATGCCAAAAGCCAGGTAACCATTGAGTATGACAACGACGGTACTCCTCTGCGCATTGATACCATCGTCATCTCCACTCAGCACGACGAGTTCGTCACGGCTGAAGAAGCAGGAGGCAATCAGCAGAAAGCTGACGAGATGATGATAGACCGCATCAGGCAGGATGTCATCAACATACTGATACCGGCTACCCTCAAGACCATTGATGACGAACATATAGCTCGCCTTTTCAATGATGACATCAAGTATTTCGTCAATCCCACAGGTAAATTTGTCATTGGAGGTCCTCATGGCGACACAGGCTTGACCGGAAGAAAGATTATCGTAGACACCTATGGTGGCAAATGTGCCCATGGAGGTGGTGCTTTCTCAGGTAAAGACCCCAGCAAGGTAGACCGCTCAGCTGCTTATGCCGCCCGTCACATTGCCAAGAATATGGTTGCCGCAGGCATAGCAGACGAGATGTTGGTACAAATCAGTTATGCCATTGGCGTAGCACGCCCCATCAGTATCTACGTCAACACCTTCGGCCGCAGCCATGTAAAGGAAAGCGACGGAGAAATAGCCAGGAAGATAGACAGCCTCTTCGACCTGCGCCCCTATGCCATTGAGCAAACACTCAAACTGCGCACTCCTATCTATGAGGAGACAGCTGCTTATGGACACATGGGACGTACACCCCAAACCGTCACCAAGCATTTCGACAGCATGTACAATGGTCCGTTGGACATTACCGTAGAACTGTTTACTTGGGAGAAACTGGACCGTGTAGAAGATATCAAAAAAGCTTTCCATCTCTAATTTCCTCTCTGCCATGGCAAGAAACAATGTATGTGTCTTCTGTGCTTCGGGTGACCATGTGCCTTCCATCTTCAAGGAATGCGCCCGTCAACTTGGCTTCCTCTGTGCCAAGAAGGGTATAGGCATCGTCAACGGAGCTGGCAACATGGGACTCATGGGCACCATGTCTGACGCCTGTCTCTCTGCAGGAGGACAGGTGACAGGTGTCATCCCCCAGTTCATGATAGAGCATGGATGGCAACACAAGGAACTGACTCGACTTGTCGTAACAAAAGACATGGCCGAACGCAAGCAGACCATGAGGGACCTGTCAGACGGAGTCATCACCTTAGCAGGAGGTTGCGGAACAATGGAAGAACTGTGGGAAACCATTACAGCTAAACAACTCCACCTCTATGCCCATCCCATTATTGTCATCAATACGGATGGATTCTACAACCCCATCAGGCAATGGTGGCAACAATGTGTAGACAGTCGGTTCATCCGTCAGGAAACCAACGGACTTGTCACCTTTGTTGACACCCCTGAACAAGCCTTGGAAGAATTCCTTTCCCAGCCTGACATGGACCTTAACCAGGCACTTGAAAGAGGCTGACGTCACTTCAATCTATGTTACAGGCAGACTCTATTATGATAGGAAAGGGCGGAGCGGACACCTGCAGTGTCCGTTCCCTCTCTTCCTTGCCTGCCAACATAACCGATTCGCTGACAGACGAGGCCACACTGCCAGTATTCATGACATCCGCCAATACCACGCAGGACACTTTTCCGACATCTCTCTTCGACCTGGAAGGATTCTTCTCACAACACCCCTTCCTACTTCATGAAACAGGTATAGGTATTCCCGGCATTCCGGGCGATCCTATTCCCTACAATATGAAGACAGATATCATGGTCACCTCTATCCTGCTTCTCTGCTTCTTCTGCCTGATGATTGTTCTCTCCCGTTCGCTCCATGTTTTTACCCTCCAGACCAAGAATCTCTTCTCTAATCGTAGCAGGAATGAGACCACCATGCTCAACCGCGACAATGAGTTGAATATACAGGCCTATGTCAACATCATCAACAGTCTGCTGTTGGGAATTCTGCTATTCCACTATTCCCGCATCCTTTACCCTGACATCTATGGACTGGCTTCCCCCTATTCTGTCCTGCTGACGGAAATAGCGGCTTTCCTAGGTTATTATACAGTGAAAAACATCCTGTACAAGTGGGTCAACTGGACCTTCTTTTCCCAACAAAGCCAGAATCAATGGAACAACACCTACAACCTGCTCTGCCTGCTCAAGGTACTGGCTCTCTTTCCTCTTACACTGGCATCCATTTATCTGGAACTGCCCTTCAACCTGTTTTGTTGGCTGATTTCCATTATTTTCCTTCTCTTTGTCTCTCTCGTGGCCTATAAGTCAAAACACATCTTTTTCAATTATTCATTTTGCCATATTCATCATTTTTTGTACTTTTGCACGCTCGAAATCGCCATCCTGGTATTTTCATTGATTATAACAGTATTTTAAATATCTGATATCGAAAACAAAACCTATAGAGGATAGACATTGATCTATGATTAAAAAAATTCTTATTTCACAGCCCGCCCCGACTTCTCCCAAATCCCCTTACTTTGATTTGGAAACAAAATATAATGTTAAATTCGAATTCAGGCCACTCATCCATGTAGAAAGATACTCTGAAAAAGAATTTAGGGCACAGCACATCAACATCCTCGACTATTCTGCCGTTATCTTCAATACCCGGCATGCCATTGACAATTTCTTCTCTTTGTGCAAAGACCTGCGTGTAAGCATCCCGGAAGACATGAAGTATTTCTTCATCTCAGAGAAGATAGCCCTCTATATACAAAAGTACATTCAGTACCGCAAGCGCAAGATATTCTTCGCCAAGACCGGAAAGATGGAAGAACTTCTGGAAATCATGGTGAAACACAAGAAAGAGAAATATCTCTTCCCGCAAAACGAAGTGCATCACAACGACTTCAAGACCATGCTTGATGCCAAAGGACTGATTCATACCGAATGCAATATGTTCCGTACCGTCAGCACTGTATGGGACAAGACCATTCCTTTCGACTATGACATGATTGTCTTCTTCACACCTAGCGGTGTAAAATCCATCCGCGACAATTTCCCCGATTACCAACAAGAAGAAACCCGGTTTGCCTGTTGGGGCAACGCAGCAGCACAAACTGTCCAGGATGAAGGTTACAGACTGGACCTGCAGGCCCCCACTGCTGATTCTCCCTCTATTATTGCTGCCATCGACAACTATCTGGCTGAAAACTCCAGCAAGTAAGCTGTTGGTCGGGTCAGCTGTTGTCATTTCCTCCCACCTGACTATAGCCCGCCATGCATCATTTCGCCTTCCCAAAAGCAGAGCATCTCACTTCCCGTCGGGAAATAGAAGCGCTATTCTCCAAAGGTAGCATGGCCGCCTACAAATTTCCCTTACGGGCTATTTTCCACATAAGCAATTCTGAATCCGTACCCGTCAAGGTATTAATCAGTGTATCCAAGCGTCATTTCAAGCACGCAGTTGACCGCAACCGTGCCAAAAGACAGATAAGAGAAGCCTATCGCCTCCATAAGCAGGTCTTATGGGATACTGCCTGCGCACAGGGAACCAGTCTCCACATAGCATTCTTATGGACAGCCAACATGCCGATGGATTCTGACAAGGTGACCCGTAGCGTCATCTCTCTGCTGGAAACCATTTCCACCCATCTTCAGAATTCCCGTCCATGACAGGCTCCATGATAAAAAAGGGGATAGGCCGTCTGCTGATTCTTCTCGTGCGGTTGTATCAAGTAGCCATTTCTCCTTATACCCCCGCTTCCTGCCGCTACACTCCCACATGTTCCCAATATGCCATACAGGCCATCAGGAAGCATGGTCCTCTGAAAGGAACATGGCTGGCCATCAAAAGAATTCTACGTTGCCACCCCTGGGGAGGAAGCGGATATGATCCCGTACCATGAATACTCTCCCTCCTGACATTCATACCCATCAGCCTGCTCCCGCTTGGGATGCTATCATCAATCTGCCCATGTCGGTTGTTGAAGGCACTGATTCCTTTGTTCCCAGAGAGGGCCAATTGTATTCCGCCGGTATCTTTCCCCTCTATGAAGGATCATGGGAAACAGCCTATAGGCATCTTACACAATTGGCCAGCCATCCTGGTATCGCCGCTATCGGAGAATGTGGACTCGACAGGAGAAGCACCATTCCCCTGTCTGAACAAATCCACTACTTCCAACTGCAGATGCAACTGGCCGACCAACTGCATCTGCCACTCATCATCCATTGTGTGAGATGCTGGGGGGAATTGCTGGCATGCCACTCGTCCAACCAGTCTGAAGGCCTGCATATCATTCATGGTTTCAGAGGCAAACCCGCTTTGGCCCGACAACTACTCAACAAGGGATTCAATCTCAGTTTCGGTATGCACTTCCCTGTGGAATCTTTCCTGGCCTGCCCGCCTGCCCGCCGATACTGCGAAACCGATGATGTACCTTCTCTCACCCTTCAGCAAGTTATAGACCGACAGCAAGAACTGGTACAAGCATATCTGGCAACTCATCCTGACCGGTAAATTACCTGTCAGTTTTTTCCGATTGTAAACCACCCTGCAACTACTCTCACCATGACCTTATAGGGTGCAAAAAAGCAAAAATAATTGCCTAATAGAGATGCTTTTCGTAATTTTGCCTGCAAAACAATAGATAACCCCTTTTACACTGATTTCCATCAATGAATTTTGTTGAAGAAATGAAATGGCGTGGCATGCTTGCCCAAATCATGCCTGGAGCAGAAGAACTTCTGCAAAAAGAAATGGTCACTGCCTATTTGGGAACTGACCCCACCGCCGACTCGCTGCATATCGGCCACCTCTGTGGCATCATGATGCTCAAGCATCTTCAGAACTGCGGCCACAAACCTATTATCCTCGTTGGAGGTGCCACTGGTATGATAGGCGACCCTTCAGGCAAAAGCCAGGAACGCAATTTGTTGGACAGCAACACCCTCTATCATAATCAGGAATGCATCAAACGCCAAGTAGCCAAATTCCTTGACTTTGAAACCGACCGCCCCAACAAGGCAGAAATGGTCAACAACTACGACTGGATGAAGGACTTCACTTTCCTGGACTTCGCCCGCGAAGTGGGAAAACACATTACCGTCAACTATATGATGGCCAAAGATAGTGTACAGAAACGTCTCAACGGAGAAGCCCGCGACGGACTCTCATTTACTGAGTTCACTTATCAGCTCCTGCAAGGATATGATTTCCTTTATCTCTACCAGCACTACAACTGCAAGATGCAGTTGGGCGGCAATGACCAATGGGGCAATATCACTACAGGTACCGAACTCATCCGCCGCACTCTGGGCAATGAGAATGAAGCCTTTGCATTGACTTGTCCATTAATTACCAAGTCTGACGGCAAAAAATTCGGTAAGACGGAAAGCGGCAATGTATGGTTGGATCCCAAGCGTACCACTCCCTATTCCTTCTATCAGTTCTGGCTCAATGTCAGTGATGAAGAAGCCATCAAATACATCAAGATATTCACATCCCTCGGAAGAGAAGAAATAGAAGCCCTCATTGCCCAACATCAGGAAGACCCTGGACAGCGCATTCTCCAAAAAAGACTCGGCAAGGAAGTCACTATCATGGTACACGGAGAAGAGGAGTACCAAAATGCTTTGGATGCTTCCATGATTCTTTTCGGTAAATCCACTAAGGAACACCTGCTTAAACTCGATGAAGCCACCTTGCTAAGTGTCTTTGAGGGCGTTCCTCACTTTGAAGTAACAAAGGAACAAGCCATAAGCGCCAAAGCTGTGGACCTGCTGGCAGAAACCACTTCCTGTTTCCCCAGCAAGGGTGAAATGCGCAAAATGGTCAAAGGTGGCGGAGTAAGCATCAACAAAGAGAAACTGGCCGATCCAGAAAAAACCATAGAAGCAGATGACTTGATTGACGGAAAATATATCATTGCCCAAAAAGGCAAGAAGAACTATTTTCTCATCATTGTCAGATAAAAACAACTGACAAATTGAAAAAACCAGCTGGAAAAGTTTTGCCAATCCAAAAGGAAACTGTAATTTTGCAGTACGATTGTTCCATGGTGTAATGGTTAGCACTAGAGTTTTTGGTACTCTCAGTCATCGTTCGAGTCGGTGTGGAACAACTCCTTACAAGCAGTCAGCAATATTTTATGTTGACTGCTTTTCTTTTATGCTGCTATGCTTGAGCCTCATTCAAGTTCAGTAGAAATTGAGGTTCAGAAGATATTTCGTGGGTGAGCAGGAAAAATCCATTCATTGAAATACCATTTCCAGATGATTGGCACTGGATGTTTTTACCATCCTGCTCTGTTTCTGTAAAGGCAGTTTATTCCTCATTTGCCATTTGAAATAGAGCACATGGACATCTCCTCATTTC
>JALERS010000122.1 GCA_022763905.1 Prevotellaceae bacterium
TGTTCGTCAGGCCACGATTTCGCTATTGCTTCTTCTCTCCCGAGCGTCACCACTCGAAACTTGCAAGTCGCTATAGGGTTCGTTGGCAACTACGCCCCACATGGACTTTCACCACAGATGTATGACATGCCCGTCATACCAAGCAAGCGGATGAAACTTAAATGGGTTTCATCCGCTTTACTGTTCTGAATGAATATTCAATTAATCTGCCCTAAGGGTAAATCTCTTGAATGCGGTAACGGTCAGAGTTGAAGAGGCTTCCTTCAACATCTGGGATACGGTCTTAGAGCCATCCATGCAGAATTCCTGATTCAGCAGACAGGATTCTTTATAGAACTTAGCCATACGGCCATTAGCAATGTTGGCAATCATCTGCTCGGGTAGGTTGGCCAATTTCTCTTCAGCAACAGTCTTCTTGATGTTGCGGATTTCGTCAGCCTGAGCTTCTGTAATGTTTCCCTTGGCGATGCCTTCAGCAATGTGCTCCTCATTCTCAGCTATGTAGAGATTGAATCCAGCTTTCTTCAAAGCATTCTGTACAGCCTTCTCTACCTGCTCTTCCTTGGTCTTCTCTACAGCTACCTTGTATTCCTCTTCCTTGATATTGGCAGGAACACCGTTTTCATCGATAGCGATAGGATTCATGGCAGCTACCTGCATTGCGATGAGTTTGCCCACTTCTGCATTGCCTTCTTCGTTGAGGGCAACCATGGTACAGAGCATATTCTTATTCTGATGGTTGTAGCAAATGATGTTAGTCCCTGTAATGGTGTTGTAACCATCCAGTTCCATCTTTTCACCAGTGATACCACTGCGTTCAGTTACCAAATCAGTAATGGTCTTGCCGTCAATGGTCAGTGCCTTTACTTCTTCGATATCTTTGGCTTTTGCTTCAAAAGCAGCATCGAGGATGGTCTGAGCCAACTTGATAAAATCAGCATTGGTAGCTACGAAGTCAGTTTCGCACTTGAGAGCAATGATGGCACCAAAACCATTTTCAGCTTTGCATAATACGCAACCTTCTGAAGCTTCACGGTCAGAGCGCTTGGCAGCGATGGCCTGGCCTTTGGCACGAACGATTTCAACGGCAGCATCAATATTGTCGCCTGCCTCTTCCAATGCCTTCTTGCAGTCCATCATACCTGCGCCAGTCAATTTACGCAGTTTCTGTATATCAGCTAAACTTGCCATAATAAGTTTCTGTAATTGTTTGGATAATAGATTAATGTAATCACATCTTTATTCAGCCTCAGGAGCTTCTTCGGCAACTTCTTCTTCAGTAGATTCCTCAGCATCCTTGCGAGCACGGGTAGCACGACGACGACGGGGCTTAGCCTCTTCTTCTTCAGCTTGAGCTTCTGCAGCTTCAGCATCTGCCTTCTCCACCTTGCGCTCTTCAATACCTTCAGCAATAGCTGCGCAGCAAGCATCAAGGATAGTCTGTACACTCTTGGTAGCATCATCATTGGCAGGAATCACAAAATCTACTGCATGAGGATCTGAATTGGTATCAACAATACCGAAAACAGGAATACCTAGACGATTGGCTTCGTGTACAGCAATGGCCTCTTTGTAGACGTCAACTACGAAGAGAGCAGACGGCAGACGGGTCAGTTCTGCTATTGAGCCAAGGTTCTTTTCCAATTTGGCACGCTGACGGGTAATCTGGAGAATTTCCCTTTTGGACAAGTTGGCAAAAGTACCATCTTGAGTCAACTTATCGATATTGGCCATCTTTTTTACAGCCTTGCGAATGGTAGTGAAGTTGGTAAGCATACCACCCGGCCAACGCTCATTGACATAAGGCATATTGACAGAAGTTGCCTTTTCAGCAATTACTTCCTTTGCCTGTTTTTTTGTAGCTACAAATAAAATTTTCTTTCCGGACTTGGCAATCTGCTTGAGGGCAGCTGCTGCTTCATCTATCTTGACTACAGTCTTGTGCAAGTCAATAATGTGAATTCCGTTACGCTCCATAAAAATATAAGGAGCCATTGCTGGATTCCATTTTCTTTTCAAGTGGCCGAAATGGCAACCAGCTTCCAATAATTGGTCAAAATTTGTTCTAGACATGGTTTAAATGATTTGTTTACTTTCTGTTGTGTTGTTTGAAACCAGCACTTGGGTAGTCACACCAAATGGTTCTTCCATTATGTGCAAATCGCAAGTGTTTAGATGCTAAACAATCTCCAGTTGTCTGTATAATGGTAATATATCCAAATAGATATTAACGTTTACTGAACTGGAATCTGCGGCGAGCCTTGGGACGTCCGGGCTTCTTACGTTCAACCTCACGGGAATCGCGTGTCATGAAACCATAGGAGCGAAGGGTCTTCTTGTCTTCTTCATTGATTTTCACCAATGCACGGGCAATTGCTAAACGGGCAGCCTGTGACTGACCTGTAAAGCCACCACCGATGATATTCAGTTTGATGTCATACTTCTCGAGAGCTTCAAGAACCTGTAGTGGCTGTTTTACAACATACTGAAGCAAGGGAGAAGGAAAATATTCTGTAATATCCCTTTTGTTAATGGTTATTTTTCCGCTGCCTTCAGATACATAGACGCGGGCAATGGCGCTCTTACGACGGCCTAATGCGTTTATCACTTCCATCTTTTATTTATTTAAATGAATTAATGTCAATTGCTTCGGGGTTCTGAGCCTGATGCTTGTGCTCGTTGCCTGCATAAACATACAGATTGTTCAGCAATTTAGCTCCAAGAGGACCTTTGGGCAACATACCCTTTACAACTCTTCTGAGCAGTCTGTCACAACCATTGGGCTTTGCCATCAACTGGGCAGGAGTCATTTCACGCTGGCCGCCAGGGTAACCTGTGTAGCGGAGATAAATCTTTTCATTCCACTTGTTGCCAGTCATTTTTACTTTGTCAGCATTGACAATAATCACGTTGTCACCACAATCTACATGAGGAGTAAAATTGGGCTTGTACTTTCCGCGCAGGATTTTTGCGACCTTTGAGCCGAGACGGCCGAGAACTTGGTCTGTTGCATCTACAACAACCCACTTCTTGTTGACGGTTTCCTTGTTGGCGGAGATGGTCTTGTAACTTAAAGTGTTCACTTTGTTAATTGATTTTATTTATAACTACTTGATTTTTGTGCTTCCAAATCAGTGCTCGGCCAAAAGCAACTGCTCTTTCCACACAGTTCAGAGAGCTTTTTATGCCCTCTTGATAATAATCGGCGCGCAAAATTACAAATTTTATTTCATATAGCATCTAAACCAACTAAACTTTTTATACTTGATACACTTCTATATTTTCAAGATCTTCTTTCTGAATCTAGGAAGAGTAATGCCTCCTACAAGCCAGAAGCAATGACCATACCATAAAAGTGACCAGTAATGACCCACAGACGGATATTTTTCTATAGTTTTCCCTTCAACCATACGTTTAATACCAAAATGATTAGGATTCCTTCTCCATCAGCAGAAACCTTGCATGATATTTTCAAACCCAGTCTTTCCATCTATTATCCAGATAGATAATTGCTACGTTCAGGATTCATCCTAAGCCCACAAAAGCGGCCCATCAAGTCCTCCCCTATTCCCACATTTTATTCAAGACAATAAGGCATCCACATTTAAGCTACAATGGCTACTGTACGTTGACCATATGAGTAGCATCTTGGTAAGAGATATAATAACTTATTCAGTCTCCCTTCAGTAGATATCCTACCAATAAACGACCTGGTGGAATTCCTATCTGTTTGTTTTCTTCTACGATTCATAGTTCACAGGTCTTGTTGACCCTGTATCTATTGTCTGCGACAGAATAATTCTATTCATTCCCTATTATTGAGATTGTAAAACCAGGTTGTCATTATCTGAATGCGAATTGGTCCGTTTTCTGAATTATTTAATATCTTTGCAATAGATATCTAACCACCACTTTATCTTTATTATATCATGCATTATAAAGTATTTTCCACTGTCTTTTGTATACTTATTGCTATGACAGTTCAATCCCGAACCATGAAGGTTATGGGAACCATCACTGATGAAAAAGGGAAGCCTGCTCCAGGCGTCGTTGTCAGTGATGGCTTTTCTGTAGTTGAAACCGATTATCAAGGTCGATACTCTTTTGTTCGTCACGACGCAGCCTACTATGTGTATTACTCCATTCCAGCCGACTGTGAAGTTCCGATGCTATATGGAATTCCCGCGTTCTACAGTAAACTAGACAGAGATTCTGTCTACAATTTCCGACTGAAAAGAATGCAGGAAGGAATTCAAAAGAGATTCTCCTTGTTCTTTATAGGCGATCCGCAATGTCAGAACATGTATCACCTTAGCCGTTTTCATAAAGAAACGACCCGTGACATCAAAAACTTCTGCTCTTCTCTTTCTATGCCGTGCTACGGCATCACTTTGGGCGATATAGCCTACACAGAAGGAGAATTCAACACCAATTATATTCTACCGCTGATGAAGGAGGAAATGAAAGAGCAGAACATAGGAATGCCTGTTTTCCAGACTGTGGGCAATCATGATCACATCTACAATGGACTAGCCACCAACGAGCAGAATCCTACGGCCATGTATCGTTTCAAACGAATGTTTGAGGATATTTTCGGTCCGGTCAATTATAGTTGGAATCGGGGAAATGTCCACATTATCAGCATGGATAATGTAATGTACGATTCCCTCAATAAGGCCAACAAGTATCACGGAGAATTCACGAAAGAACAACTGCAATGGCTGAAAAAGGACTTGGCATCCGTTTCCAAGGATAAGTTGATTATTTTATGTGCCCATATCCCTGTTTACCGCACTCGCAACTGTTCTCATGTACTGGACATCTTGAAAGAATTCCAGCACAAGGTATTCTTCTCTGGTCATATCCATACCAACTCCTGTCATATACATCGTGACGGAACCAAAGAATACAATCTAGCTTCCGCCTCGGGTTGCTGGTGGTGGTCACGCATTTGTGGTGATGGTTCTCCCAATGGCTATAAAGTAGTCACTATTGATGGTTCTACCATTGTCAATCAGATTTGGAAAGGCACAGACTGCGACAAGAATTTCCAGATACGCCTCTATCGAGGGAACTCCGTTTTTGGAGGAAAGCATGAACGTTGTCAATTGCCTTATGGAAAAAATGTGATTCTAGCCAATGTATTTGCTTGGGACAGTGACTGGAAAGTAAAAGTCTACGAAGATGGCGTATGTCAAGGAGAGATGAAGAAAATACCTTTTATGGGCGAAAGCGATACCATTCCTTCGCTTACTTCCTGCAAGGATTGGTGGGCAATAGGTTACCACACCGGTGTCATCGGCCGTGGACATATCAAAGGAAGTCGTCGCAGAAGTTACATCAATACATGCAACCATTTGTTTATTTATAATATGAAGCGTGCGAATGCCCACATCAAAGTGGTAGCTACCGACCCTTATGGCAACACCTATAGTCAGGATCAGTTGATAGAGGGTAATGCATTCCTTCCTGGCAACAAAATCTACGAATCGGCTATTCCCCCTGCCAAGACAGATGTAATCAGTTTCTGATATCCATCAATAGAGATTTACCATTATCAATATTTATCATCCATATATTATTAGTCTATGCGAAAACTTATCTTTTCAGTAATGCTGATTGTATCCTCGTTGGCTTATGCTGCTCAGGTACAGATTGCTATCAGTACAGACCACACCGACATGGTACTGGCCACCAACAAAGCCAATCAACTTATGTTTATGTACTATGGAACCAAAGTGGGTTGTCCACAACAGTTTGAACAATTCCAGTCTTATCGGCGTTCTGATTACAGCACCGAACCTCTAGCTTATCCAGCCCGAGGAGGTCGCTTCTTCAACCAGCCTGCATTGGCTGTCAAATATAGTGACGGCGATGCCAATACAGAGCTCACCTACTCTTCGCATGAAACAAAAAATATCAGTTCAGATGTAAAACAGACTACTGTCTTGCTTTCTGATACAAAAACATCACTGGAAGTACAATTGGTCTACACTGCTTATCTGAAAGAGGATGTCATTATGGCTCATGCCGTTATCACCAACAAAGGCAAGAAAGACATCACCCTGGAGAATTATGCCTCATCGGCCATCAACCTCAAGGCCGGTAGTTACCTGCTAACCCATTATTATGGATCTTGGGCCAGAGAAATGCAGGTAGAACATGAATTGCTGACTCATGGCATCAAGACCATTGAAAACAAAATGGGTGTACGTACTACTCATACAGAAAACCCATCCTTTATGCTCAGTCTTGACAATTCTTCCTTGGATGAGAATCATGGAGAAGTTATTGCCGGAGCTTTGGCATGGAGCGGCAACTACAAACTGCAGTTCCAAATGGACGAAACAGACAGACTTAGTGTCATCTGCGGTATCAATGATTATGCCAGCGCGTATACTTTGAAGAAAGGTGCCACTTTTTCAACTCCTGAAATGATATGGACTTTCACCACTTCAGGAGCTGGACAAGCAAGCCGCAACCTTCATGACTGGGCACGTCGCCATTATATCTATTCGAAAGGACATTTGGCTTACACCTTGCTCAACAGTTGGGAAGGTGCCTATTTTGATTTCAACACCAAGACTCTTACAGACATGATTGATGATGCAGCTGCTATGGGATTGGAAATGTTTGTACTGGATGATGGTTGGTTTGGCAATGAATACCCTAGAAATTCTTCACGTGCTGGACTGGGAGATTGGCAGACCAACACCAAAAAGATTCCAGAAGGTATCGCCTATCTAGCAGATTATGCCCATAAGAAAGGCATCAAGTTTGGTATATGGATTGAACCTGAAATGGTAAATCCGTCCAGCAACCTTGCCCATAAACATCCTGAATGGATTGTTAAATCATCTGGCAGAGAGATTACCACCACCCGCAATCAGTGGCTTCTGGATCTTACCCGACCTGAAGTACAGGACTTTGTGTTCTCTGTATTTGATGAAACCATGAAGAAAGGAGAAGGTAAGATTGATTATATCAAATGGGACTGTAACCGCCATGTAGAGAGTTTCGGCTCTACATGGTTAACTGAACAGAGCCGCTTCTTTGTAGACTACACATTGGGGCTCTATTCTGTCATGAAACGTATCAGAGAAAAATACCCCAATACTATTATACAATCTTGCTCCAGTGGAGGCGGTAGAGTGGATTTCGGTGCACTGGAGTATTTTGATGAAGTGTGGACTTCCGACAACACGGAAGCACTCAGTCGCGTATTCATTCAGTATGGCACCAATATGATATATCCTGCTGCCACTACAGGCTCTCATGTTTCTGCGGTTCCCAATCATCAGACTAATAACATCACCCCTCTCAAATTCCGATTTGACCTGGCATCTACTGGACGTTTGGGTATGGAATTGCAGCCAGCCAATATGACTAAAGAAGAAAGAACGTTTGCCGCCAAGGCCATCCAGTCCTACAAACAGCTCCGTCATCTTGTGCAAGATGGTGATTTGTATCGGCTTGTTTCTCCTTATGATGGTAACCATTACGCCCTCATGTATGTATCCAAAGACAAAAAAGAGGCTATGGTAGCTGCATTCTGCATCCATTATCAAGGAAGAACCAAGACCCCGAAAATCAGGCTCCATGGACTTGACCCTCAAATGAAGTATAGCATTGAAGAAATCAATAATGAAAAACCATCCTTTTGGGGCAATGGCAAGACTTT
This sequence comes from Prevotellaceae bacterium, assembly GCA_022763905.1. Classification (GTDB taxonomy): domain Bacteria; phylum Bacteroidota; class Bacteroidia; order Bacteroidales; family Bacteroidaceae; genus UBA6382. Next base: position 7,682 of record JALERS010000122.1, read on the forward strand.
CTCAGGAGCATGGCTCATCGGACAGGGCATTAATCCTCAGTTAGTCAAATTGTATGATAGTGGCATCTGGCACTTGAAAGCACAGGAGTGACAAGCTCAATCAGTTCAAATATAAAACAAGTGTCGTTATGAAAACAAATGTTTTTCGGGTCATCTTCCTATTGATGACTATGGGAATAGTGCAGGCTGTAGCACAGACTAATCCTAAAGACCGAATGACCTTTGCAGTAATGGGCAACTCTATTTCCACCTACGAAGGATATTTACCTTCAGGTTATGCAGTCTATTATGCCACATATCGTGGTTACACAGCCAATCTCCAAGTAGGTGATACTTGGTGGATGCAACTCAGCAGAATGACTGGTATGACTTTTCTTACCAATTCTTCCTGGAGCGGTTCTCGGGTAGCCACTACTTCTGACAAATCCCTGATTTCTGCTTTTACATCGGACGACCGTATTAATTCTGTAGGAAGAGCAGGTATTCCTGATGCCATTATCATTGCAGGTGGAACCAATGACTGGAGTGGAGGTAAAAGTCCATTGGGCGAATATAGTACAACAGTATTTGACGATTCCCTCACATTCAGAGGAGCCTATACCATGCTACTCTATAAGTTGAAGAAGCGTTACCCCAACATCATTCTCCTTTGCTCATCCATTTTCCCAAGAGGACAGGCAGCTACACAGGAGAATGCTTTAGGATGGACACAAAACGACGCCAATGAAAGCATCAAGCATATTGCTGAACAGTTTGGCGGATACTACATAGATTGTACAGGTGTACCTCTCAGCAACAACTGGAAGGAAAACACCACTGACGGATATCTGCATCCTTCCGCGAAAGGACATAAAATGATAGCTGAATGTATGACACAATCCTTACTTCAGCAGGGAATCATCACTGCCGACCTCAAACAAAGCAATGAAACGGAACAAGCCAACCGTCTTCTTGACTTGTGCTTTGAGAAGTCTGGTATAGTCAATAAAGGAACCTATCAGACTACTATAGGCAAAGCTGGGAATGCCGATGTTATCTATGACAAGCAGAATGACACCTACTTGGGTTGCACACAAAAAAGCAATAATGACTATTTCTATGCTCTTTATGATGCAGACAGTCCTCTGGGAGAGGCTTTCAACAATAGTGTGACGTGGGAAACTCTCGTAAGACTCGAAAACCTTGAAGATGCTAACAACAAGGGAGCTATTATGAAGTTTTTCACCAGTCAGCAAGATGGAGGATGGACATTTTATAATACTCCCAATTACCATACATTCGCATACCTCACCCAAGCAGGCGTCTACAGCCAATTGAAATGTGAAAAGGACGATTCCACAATGGTAGCTGGCAAGTATTATCATTTGGTAGTCACTATGGACCGAACCAGCCATATCATGCGCTACTTTGTAAACGGACAATTAGTTGCCACTGGCACCCGTGTAGCCTCTGATTTGAAATTTCCTAATTGCGGCACATCTCTCCGCCAGAAAAACATGTGGATTGGTTTAGGGGGTGATCCAGGCTCAACTGTAGCTGGTTCGGCTGCAGAATCAGGATGTGCTACTACATTTGTTTATGCACGTATTTATGATGGTGCACTGACTATTGAAGCAGCAAAGAATCTCTATGATGATTATGCCCGTCAATTCACCGAACCTCAAGATTACAATTCCAAAGACCTGCTGCTGGATGCCTGTTTCACAGAAACAGGTGCAGTAAATATGGCTGATAATGTACCTGAAGCTATTGAGGAAGTGGGTAATGTTACTACACGTTTCAATTCAGACCTCAATCGCTATGAAGCTTCCTTCAATAGCAGCACCAGCAATTTCTTCAAGTTTAATCTAGGTTCCAATCCTTTGATGTACAACAAGATGTCTGATGCCTATACACTGGAAATATACTGCAATACTTTGACTGACCATCCTGCTCACTCCATTCGTCCTGTCAGTTCCTTGGATGGTTATGGCACTGCGCTGCATATGAATGCTAAGGGTAATATTGCCTACGGAACCATTACCTATGGTAGTGACAATTATGGATATGTGGCCACTTATCCATTTAAAAAAACTACATGGTCATGGACGGGTGATGGTACATTGAAACCAGATTATACACATTATGCTATTGTCTATGACCGCAAGAAAGGTTTCTCACGCCTCTATATTGATGGTGTTGAAAAATTGAACCGCACCTTAAATCCCCGTGAATGTTGTTACTTCGAATGGGCACCAAGCGACTGGCTGGCAATAGGTGGAACCGCCAAAGGTTCTTACGAGACCACCACATCAACAGGTAGCTATCCCTTTGACGGAACTATCAGTACTGTACGTCTTTGGAGCAAAGCACTCAGTGCTGACGATGTGAAAGAATTCAGTCAGCAGGCGCATACAGGCAAGACCTTCACTTTCGGTAATTCAGGCTATATGGATGTATGTCTCCCCTACTCTTATCTGATACCTGATGGCTGCGCTGCTTACAAAGTTATTTCTGAAGATTACAGCACCGTTACTATTCAGAGAGCAGGCGTGGCAGGACAACTTGTTCCCAAAGGTTCACCAGTCATACTATCGGGTACAACAGGAACAGAAGTAGTACTAAAAGAAGCAGATCCTAGATTCCAGTCCGACACTGTTCGTCTAGAAGGCAATCTTCTGACAGGTACCTATGCACAGACCAATGTGACATCGGGAGCCTGTCTTCTTAATCCTGGAAGTGGAATGTTCCAGAAATACACCAGTGTCAAAGAAACAAAGCCCAATGCCTGTTGGTTGCAGACCGGAACAAATGCCAAACTGATGAGAAAAATTAAAGTGGATCTCACTCCTGTGCATGCCGTTCCAGTAGCAGATAGCCAAGAAGCCAATATTTATGACATCAATGGTATTCAATTGAATAAAACAGTTCAGAAAGGCATCTACATCAAGAATAGAAGCAAATATCTTAACAGATAAAGCGTCCTCTCCTCTTTCAAGGACTAGGAATTGGTCATGGGCCATCGTAAGCAACAGGATTTCCTCATGTTTTTTTCTTGACATCAGGAAATCCTGTTTTGTAGCTGTAGGCCAAGAGCAAGGACTTATGATGGCGATTGGTATCGGTCAGGCCGTTGGTCGGAGTTGAGGAACGCCGATGCAAAAAAATCCTGCAACAATGCCTCCCATATGGATGATGGGGCGGAGCCTTTCCCATGAGTCCCCGTCAGAAGTGTCCCCCCCAGTTTGATGCTGAATGCATTATGACCGATATGGTCGATACATTCCATTCGGAATGGCCCGCTTTTGGCCCTGCGCAGCACCTTGTAGTCCTGATACTCATACCCTATTGAGAACGTAATGGAACCTTTGGTTCCCCATTGAAAACGGGTGCCGATATCAAGTCCCCACAGGTTTCCTCCGTTGGTAATAGATGACAGGGACATTGAATAGCCTCCGATGCCCTTGATGTAAGGTGTAAATTTGTGTTTCCTGATAATGTCCTGGCATACGACGGCACAGACAGGTATCATGGCCTTTTCCAATTGCCTGATGTCGGTTGGGATTCCTGCTGGAAACTCGCGTGGCGTTTCCATAGTGTTTTGGCTTTGAAAGTTTGGCGTTTTTACTCAGAATTTGTAATTTTGGCGCAAAATAATATATATACTTGTTGTTAAAAACAATTAAAATTATACGCATTATGAGTAAGACCGCCCACATCATCCTAACACTCGCATTATCATTCCTGATGCCCCAATCCAGCAGTACCGCCATGGCACAGGAAGAAACATCACTCAACCCAGAAGTAGATATATGCGTATATGGCAGCACACCCGCCGGCATAATGGCGGCATATACAGCCAAGCTGAAGGGTAAGAGCGTACTGCTAATCTCGCCATCCAAGAGGCTTGGTGGCATGACGGCTGGAGGACTGGGATGGACGGACATAGGCGACAGCACCAGCCACCGCCGTATCATAAAGGGATTCGCAAGAGAGTTCTAC
>JALERS010000032.1 GCA_022763905.1 Prevotellaceae bacterium
TTAGTTTAATAGACATAATAAAAACAGTTAGGTTGTTAGGTTAAACAATGGCCGCTCGTTTTGAACGGCAATGTACAGATAGAACGTTCTTCTGCAAAATTACACACTGAAACGCAAGTTATCACAATCTTTTTGCAAACATTTGAACAAAATGCTGAGTATCAATGTAAAGATAGATTCCTGAATGGTTACACATTGGAAACGCTGAAGGAACACCTTGTAAGTTTGGCTTATTCAAATTGTGAATTAATATCTGAACGAAGCAAGTCAATTCCTAAATTCGTACTCAAAACTATTGGCACTCTTATTAGCGGAGGTTACATGGATGGAAGCCATCCTTCAGAAATCATCAAAAAAATTGATTTTCGCCGACCCCTCGAATCTACACAACGTGACTACATTTCCAAAGGATGGAAAGACGTGAGGATAATTCACGATTTCCTCTTGGATATCACTGACTGAAAGTCTTTTTATGAACAACGATTTTTTGAGTTTACCGTGAACTGGCACGTTATATATCACGACAAACAACATGTTGGCACATTATTCTATCACGATACGTATGGTCCTGATTTATAAAATCCTGTAGAAGAACAAGAATTATGTTGTAAAACGAACAAAGGGCTTACAAAGGGCTTACAAAGGGCTTACAAAGGGCTTACAAAAAATCTCCCTATTCCAACTTAATTATCTGATATATAGGCAGATATTTATTCTAAAGGGCTGACATGTTTGTAAGCCCTTTATTATACACTATAGTAAAATCTTTGTACTTCTTTTTTTACTATATATATTTATATATATAGTAATGATGAAATAGAAAAAGAAATTCGTTGCTGTATAACTAAGGGCTTACAAGTTTGTCAGCCCAAATTCCATGTAACACACTGATTATCATGCTGATAATAGGGCTGACATTAATTTTTGTGTCAGCCCTTTGTAAGCCCTTTGTTCGCTGTCTCTACAAGGATTTTCTTGTTCTTGAGCCATCCATGGCAAAGGAAGCACCTTCAGATATACTCCAATTGCCACAATGTATGGATAGAGTCATTCAATACCATTCTCTCTCAATTGCTGCCGAGCTGGAATCATATTCATATACGAGGGGTCTTAAGGTATGCCATGAAAATAAAAAAATCAGCAAAAATACAGGTCATGGGAAGAACGTTTGGAAAATTATGCGTAATTTTACAAGGTACATCTACATGAATGAGAAGAGTCATTCGGTGCTTATGAAAATGGAGATATTCCCATGAACTCTCAAATATTTAATATATAAAAATAAATTGCTACTATGATTTCTTGTAAGAATTTGTTGTCAGTGGTTCTGCTGGCAATGGCCGTAGCTCCTGCAGCGGAAGCTCAGTCCATTTATTGTCCTGTACAGCGCAACGTGGATATGTTGGATCATGTACGCCGCAAACAGGCCACACGCCGTGAGTTTATTTTGCCCGATGTAAATGGTTTTCATGTGTACAAGGCAGATTTGCATATGCATACCATTTATTCTGATGGAAGTACTACCCCTGAATATCGTATGCAGGAGGCCTGGTATGATGGTCTGGATGTGATAGCTATTACAGACCATGTAGAATACCGCCGTTGGGAGGGAAAGATGCTGAGCTTTCTCAAAGGGTATTTACCTGAAGGAACAAAGGCAGTCAATGACCGTTTAATCACCCAGCCTGCCAATGAGAAAGGCATACAGACAGATCTCAATGTGCCTTATAAGGCGGCTGCCGCTTTGGAAAACAAGTATGGCATTACGGTGATACCTGGTGCGGAGATTACTCGTGAACCGGTAGCCATAGGTCATTATAATGCTCTTTTCATTAAGGATGCGAATACGCTCTACGATGCTGACCCCGCTGTTTCTATGAAGAATGCCCGCAAGCAGGGAGCCCTTATTATGCACAATCATCCCGGATGGAGTCGCAAGACTGTGAAGATGACTGAATTTGAGAATAAGGTATATGGCATGAATCTTATTGATGGCATCGAGGTGATGAACGGAGGGGAATTCTATCCTACCATCGTGCAGCGTGCCAAGGACTATAAGTTATTCATGTCTGCCAATACGGATATGCATGGTACCACACTGATGGACTATGTGGGTGACCAGCGTAATATGACACTTATTCTGGCCAAGGATAAGTCATTGGCTTCGCTGAAAGAAGCTCTCAAGGAGCGTCGCACCCTGGCTTATTCCTTCGGTACCATAGCAGGTGACGAGCAACTGGTGAAGGATTTCTTTCTGGCTTGTGTCAAGTTTGAGGTATTCTATACCAACGACAAAGGTCGTCGTTCCATCCGCATGACCAATATGTCTTCTGTGGATTATGTCATCAACTTCGGTTCCTATTCCCTTCAGTTGCGTCCCTTTACCAGCAGAGACGTGACTGCTGACAAGGGAAAATCCGTCACATTCACAGTGGAGAATATGTGGATACCTGGAGATGCCAAGCATCCGGTGATTAGTGTGAATCCCTGAACAGGACCGAGGAACAGCATCATGATTGATGGATGATTTCCTGTTTATCTGTTCTGATGGCTCTTCATACACCCGTGCAGGTTCTCTTGCCTGTACTTGTATGGCGAGCCATTGTTTTTTTCAATTAATTGATAATATGTAATTTGTAATAACCATATAAAGTAACACTTATGAAAAAGATACTATCTTTGGTAGTTTTGCTGATTTCTCTTGGTCAGATGCCCTCTACCCACGCCCAGCCTATCTATCGTCAGGATAAGACCAATCCAGACATTTATCGCCATGTTAAGGCTCCTCAGATGCAACGCAAGGAATTTCATCTGCCCGATGTCAATGGATATCATGTGTACAAGGCTGACCTGCATCTCCATACCATGTTCTCTGATGGCAATGTTACTCCCGAATTCCGAGTGCAGGAAGCCTGGTATGATGGTCTGGATGTGATAGCCATTACCGACCATGTAGAAGGTCGCAAATGGGAGGGAAAGATGCTCAAGTTTTTGAAGGGCTATCTTCCCAAAGGTACGGTACCTGTCAATGACAGGGTGTCACGCCAGCCAGCGGACAAACGTGGCATACAGGCCGACCTCAATGTGTCCTATCAATCAGCCGCTGCTGTGGCAGATGAATACGGAATGACCGTAATACCTGGTGCGGAGATTACTCGTGAACCAGTGGCCATAGGTCATTTCAATGCGCTCTTCATCAAGGATGCCAACAAAATCTATGATGCCAATCCTGCTGTGGCTATCGAAAATGCCCGCCAGCAGGGTGCACTTATTCAGCACAATCATCCCGGATGGAGAAGGACCTCGGTGAAGATGACAGAGTTTGAAACCCAGGTATACGAAAAAGGCTATATTAATGGCATTGAGGTGATGAACGGAGTTCAGTTCTATCCCTCTGTCCTTCAGCGTGCACAGGAACGCCGGCTCTATGTGGCAGCCAATACGGATATGCACCTGACTACCCAACTGTATTATCAGGGTGAACAGCGCAATATGACCCTGATATTTGCCAAGGACAAGTCGCTCCAGTCGCTGAAGGAAGCCCTTAAGGAGCGTCGTACACTGGCTTATTCTTTTGGTACTGTGGCAGGTGACGAGCAATTGGTGAAGGACTTCTTTCTGGCCTGTATCCATGCAGAGGTGATAAAGACAGATGCCAATGGCAAGCACAAGGTGATGCTGACCAATAACTCGTCAGTAGACTTCCATCTCAATTTCAATGGTAATTCCGTTTGCTTGGATGCCTGTTCGTCTCGCGTTGTGTCTGCAGGAAAGAGTCTTTCCTTTATAGTGGACAATCTTTGGATACCTGGTGATGCCAGGCATCCCCGGATAGTGATACCGATACAATAATACCCTAATATAATGAAGCATTACATTTCTTTAGCTGACAGCATAGGTCTATTGTCAATATGTCGTTTGAGGGGTGCTTCCAAAGGAAGGTTGCATCCTGTAATTGTCTGGTCGGCATGTCGTCGGCATTGGTGTTTGTTATTGTGTTTCTGTTTGTTGTCTTCTGTCTCCCATGCGCAAGACGTACAGGATTCATTGGCTCTGGTCAATGCTGACTGGCATTGGAAGGATTTAGGCAAAGGGGCTCGCTCGGGATATGCGCTTGTTCCTATGTTCGGAGACAGGCAGAGCATCTCTGTTGTGAAATATCCTGCCCGCAAGTTCAAGACATTCTTGGTGGATGCTCAGCATCCGCAGGAAGACATTGTCCCTGTCATTGCCCGCAGAGGCAAGGCCAAAGCTGCTGTCAATGCCAGTTATTTTGATGTAAAACGCCTGATACCCTCCACCTATTTTGCCCTGAAGGGAAAAAGGGTAGGGAAGACCTATGCCAACGAACTCTTCCGTGCCAATGGATATGTGGCTCTTAAGGATGCCAAAGGCCGGCAGATGGAGATTGGCTATACAGATACTATGCGCTATTCCGATTATCCCAAACAGTATCATGCGCTGTTGGTATCAGGTCCCGTGGTGCTGGTGGATGGACATATTCCCGCTTTTCCTTCTGACCGCTATTTTACCCATAAGCGGCATCCTCGGTCGGTAGTGGGCTATGATGACCAGGGAAATATCTATTATGTAGTCATTGACGGACGTTTTCCCAGGCAAGGAGCCTGTGGTGCTACCATCCCCGAAGTGGCTTGTATTGCCAGGTATCTGGGTATGAAGTATGCTCTCAATCTGGATGGCGGAGGCTCCTCTACCTTGTGGACAGAAAAGGAGGGCGTCATCAATCATCCGTATGACAACAAAAAGTTTGACCACGAAGGCTGTCGAAAAGTTCCCAATATTCTTATGATGAAATGAAGGGAAAGGATATGAATTGGCCCGTTTTTCTATCAGACGTAGATGAAATGATATTAAATATATAATTATATTTAGTTTTTTTTGCTTGAATCGAAAAATTCAATTACATTTGTAGCGTAGTTGAAAAAGCAGTGTGTTGAACACGAATTGTGAATATATATTTTTATTATCAACTTATTAAAACAAATTGTTGTATGAAAAAAACATTACTCTCTTGTATGGCGATGTTTGCTTGCGCAGGTCTTATGGCCAATGCGGAAGTGAATCAGCCAGTGTTGTCCCTTTCTTTCGACCAGAATGGTCTGGTTGTAGGGGGAACTGATGCTGCCAGTGAATCGCATGCCACTCGCACAATGGGTACCGTCATGACCTTCCAAAATATGTTGGATGGCAAATGGTTAGGCGCTACGGAACAGAATGGTGTATTTGCTGTCAAGTATGATGCTAATGACGGTGTGGGCCAAGCATTGCAGGGCTCATTCACCATTGAATTCCTGGCCAATGTAGTCACCAATGCTGGTAGATCTTATACACCTAAAGAATCTGGTGAATCAGGTACAATCAAAATTTTCAGTACCGAGCAGGGTGGTGGATGGACTATTGCCAAGGATAGAAAAGATGGCTTGTTTTTTGAAATAGGCTTTGATAAGACTCCTGATGATGATGTACTCAAAAACGAATATTATAAGGTCTGCGATAAATTTTATAACCCAACAGGCAGATACTATCAATATGTGGCAGTGTATGACCAGGCAAATCATGTGCTGAAGCTCTTTTGCAATGGTCAATTAGTCGCTTCAAAAGAAACAGCACTAGAGCAAATTTTTGTATTCCCTGCGATTGGAGAAACCTCAAGAGAAAAGGGCATGGATCTCTTCTTGGGCGGTGATACAGGACAAGATCCAACCTACATTGAAAACGGTAACCGCACTGTCTTCGTTCATGCTAACATCTATCCCGGTGCCATGACTGATGAAGAAGTGGCTGCCCAATATAATACTACTGAGGTGAAAGCTTATACAGAAATGAAGACCGTAGGCCATACCGCCATGTTTATTGACGCCGTATTCGGTAAGGACGGAGCTGTGAAGAACAATACTGCTTTCAACCAGACTCTGGAGACTGCCGGTACGATGGTAACCCAGTGGAATGCCGAGCAGATGCGCTACGAAACAGTACAGGATACAGCCAACGACCAAAACTTCTATTATTGTGATACATACAAGGATCTCCGTGTCACTGAAATGTTGGCAGATGCTCTTTCTTATGAAGTCTATATGAAGGCAGGTACTGCTACTCCTGCAGCTACTATGAGTCCTATCAGCATGCAGCAGGGCGGTGGTTTTGGAGTTGAATTCCAGAAGACAGGTCTAGTGAAATTCAATTTCAATACCTATGGTTTACGTTCACTAAAAGGTAATGCCGGTAATGATGGCCCTCATTGCAGTACACCAGCAGGAACACTGTCTACTGACTATGACCACTATGTATTTGTGGCCAATCGTCCAGGCAGTCTTTATAGCCGCATCTACAAGAATGGTGAACTTTTAGTAGAAAATGTCTCAGGAAACGATCCCAATGTTTTGGGTACACATCTGCCTTATACTGGTTATCAGTGGGTAGCTATCGGTGGTGATGCCAAATGGAAAGCAGACCATAGTACTTGTGATTTCCCCTTCCAGGGAAATATCTCCATTGCCCGTGCATGGGGTAAAGCTCTGACTGAAGAGGATGTGACGGCTCTCTATGCCCAGGCTACATCTACTTCTTCAGTCGTTACCTTCAACGAATATGGCCTTGCTACTGTATGCCTGCCGTTTGCTGCCAAGCTGCCTGAGGGTGTAGACGCTTATATAGGCTACAAGGATTATGGCAATGCTGTCTTTACGATGAAGGTGGCCAAGGGCGGTGATGTATTGCCTTATGGTCTTCCCGTACTGTTGGCTTATGGCAAGACAGGTGATGTGACCATCTCTGCAGCTGACCTCACTGTAGAAAGCGCACTGGAAATTTCCGATTATCCCAACCAGTTGGAAGGTTCCTTCGTGACTACCCAGATGGCTGCTGGTGATGCCTATGTATTGTCAGGCAATGCATTTGTAAAGTGTGAGGCAGGTACCCTTCCCGCTAAGGCTGTATGGTTCAATGCTGATGTCAATGACGTAGACAGCAAGGCATTGGAGAATGTAGTACGTCCTGACCCCGTAGGCGTGAAGGCTGTTGAGTCTGCCCAGAAGCTGGAGAAGGATGTATACTATGACTTGGAAGGCCGCAAGGTATCCAACCCCGGTCGTGGTATCTACATCAAGAATGGTGTGAAGGTATTCAATGCCAGGTAAGAACTGCCTGACTTATAGTCGGTGAACTTCTCCAGTAGAAGAGACCGGCAGAAAGAGACGCCATGGTGTGCAACAGACATCATGGCGTCTCGTTTTGGGTAGGGTTATATATATGAGCGAAAAGTCTGTAGTCAATCAGGAGAAGGTTGGCAGTCTTTTATTGAAGTAATGATGATGAAGGACACGAAGATGGATGATTCCTAACAGGGATGTGTTGAAATGTTGAATTATAGAAAATTATTTGGATGAATCATTGAATTCAATTATATTTGCAACGTACAATGAAAAAAGTGTGTTGAATACGAATTGTGAATTTCTATTTATATTATCAACTTATTAAAACAAATTGTTGTATGAAGAAAACATTACTCTCTTGTATGGCGATGTTTGCTTGCGCAGGTCTTATGGTCAATGCGGAAGTGAATGAGCCAGTGTTGTCCCTTTCTTTCGACCAGAATGGTCTGGTTGTAGGGGGAACTGATGCTGCCAGCGGTACGCATGCGACTCGTACTGTACGTACTACCACCATGACCTTCCAGAATGTGATGGACGGAAAATGGTTGGGTGCTACTGACCAAAATGGTGCATTTGCTGTCAAGTATGATGCCGATGATGGTGTAGGCCAGGTGTTCCAAGGAGGCTCATTTACCATTGAATTCCTGGCCAATGTTGTCTATAACCAAGGTTATACTTGGGACTCCAAGTCAGGGGATAAAGGTACGTCAGAAGGAGGTACGATGAAGATATTCGGTTCCCAGCAGACTGGTGGCTTTACTTTCAGTAGAAAAACTGCAGACGGCATGCGGTTTGAAATAGGTCTTGACAAGACTCCTGATGACGGAAAAGTCACCAATACCTATTACGTTGTCAAGGGTGTCAATGATCCGGAAAATAGTGTAGATACCCGTTTCTTTAATTTGACAGGTAAGTATTATCAGCATGTGGGCATATATGATGCCACAAATCATCAGATAAAATACTATGTCAATGGTAGCTTGCTTTTTACAAAAGATGTTGATCCGGGTATTTACGTTTTCCCCAATGTAGGAAATCCGAAGAGAGAAAAGGGTATGGATCTTTTTATGGGTGGTGATATCGGTTCAAGCCCTACCTATATTGAAAATGGTTGCCGCACCGTATTCGTTCATGCCAATATCTATTCCGGTGCCATGACTGATGAAGAAGTGGCAAGTCTGTATACTCCTGAGGTGAAAGCTTATACAGAAGCAGAGAAGGTGGGCCATACCGCCATGTTTGTTGATGCCGTATTCGGTAAGGACGGAGCTGTGAAGAACAATACTGCTTTCAGCCAGCCTCTGGAAACTGCCGGTACGATGGTAACCCAGTGGAATGCCGGGCAGATGCGCTACGAGACAGTACAGGATACAGCCAACAACAAAAACTTCTATTATTGTGATATTTACAAGGATACCCGTATTGTTGATATGTTGGCCAATGCTCTTTCTTTCGAGGTCTATATGAAGGCCGGTACTGCAACTCCTGCAGCTACTATGAG
>JALERS010000041.1 GCA_022763905.1 Prevotellaceae bacterium
TATTCAAGAATGGTTTCCCTGATACCTTCCTCCAATGTATAATGAGGTTGCCAACCCAACGAACGCAGTTTGGAATGGCTCAATAGGATGCCTGCTTTTCTAGGCATATCACCAGCAACAATGACCTGTGAAGAGTTGTCACCCTTGATAGCTTTGACCTGACGGATAATCATGTCAGCGATTTCATCCACAGCTGCAAATTGATTTCCCCATCCTTCGGAGGAGATGTTGTAGGCTTCTCCAGATTGTCCATGCAGGGCTGTTAAAAGGAGAGCGTCAATGGCATCCTTGAGGTAGATGTTGTCACGACGAGGAAATCCAGAGCCCTGAAATACAATATCCTCCCCCTTCAAAGCCTTGGTGAGTGCTTCATAAAAGGCTGTGTGAGGAATATGGGTAGTGTAGCCATAGACAGTGCTGAATCTGGCGATGACAATATCCGTGTGGTATTGATGGACAAATGACCGGGCAATCACTTCACTCATGCGTTTGGATTCTGAATAACATGCCGTAGGGTCATGAAGAGTAGCTGCATGGGAGGTGTCTGTTTCTGATACACAGATGTCTTGATGGGAAGGATTATTGTAGACAGTCACTGACGAGAAGACTACTAGACGGCCTTTTCTACCAGTCTCTTCTTCCTGCTTCCTGAGAAATGAGCAGAGGGATAACATTCCTGTGATATTGGGCAACACCACACTCACAGGGCGTTGGAGAACAACTTCTCTCTCCATCGGTCCTGCTGCATGGAAGATAAAGTCCAGGTCATGGCAAACATTAGGCAGAATGGGATTACCGCTGTCATGTTCAACCAACAACAGATGTTGATTGTCTGCCACAGATTTGAAGGCACTGATGAGCCTGTTCCTATTCCTTCCTGTAGCAATGACTTGGCTGGCGCCATTCTCCAGAAGAGACCGGACAAGACTACTGCCGATGAGTCCACTGGCTCCTGTTACCCATATTCTTTTTCCTTTCAACATGTGTGTAGGCATATTAGTAATGGTTGGTGTTATTTACAACTGCTCCAATTGATTGATGAGAGAATCATCTAATTGAGGTTCCATCTGAAGGATAGAGTGACCTGCAGGCAGGAAAGGAAGCAGTCTTTCCTCTGACGGGGAGAGAATTTCTACCATGACGGGTGTTGCCGATGGGTAGCCTAAAGAGAGAAATGAATGGATGTCGGTGAAAGCAATACAATAACTTTCCGCTATCGCTTGCAGAGAAGGTACCCTGTATCCGCTATTTTCTGTAGTATGAAGGTGGTAGGGATAGCCAATAACCTCTTCACGGTCTCTAATCATGGCAGAAGCCCTGTTGTTGATGACAAAGATGGTAATCGGGAGATGGTGCTGTGAGATATACTGCAGTTCCTGAACATTAAACTGCAGTCCCTGATCGCCAATGAAGACTACAACTGGTTGCTTTGTGGTATAAAAGCTTCCGATAGCCTTTCCTAATGCATTGCCCAAAGTACCGAATGACTTTGAATAGAGAACTCTGTGACTGGCATTGGAGAGAACACAGGCGCGGGATACCATAAATTCATTGTTGCCTACATCACTCACAATGGTCGAATCAGATGGAATTTGGGACAATAATTGACTGATTAGAAGGACTGTGGGACTTGTGTCATGTGCTTGGAGCAACTGACGAATAGTATAGCATTGGTTGAGCCATTCTGTATGGTTGCCGAAACTATGGTGAGAATATTGGGACAATTCCTTGAGTAGAACAGAAATGTCAGCTACATGGATTTCAGTAATGGAAGGATGACGCAAAAACTCAGTGGAATCAATGTCTATCCAAATGCAACGCTTAGAACGGAAGACAGGACCAAAACTAGAAGAATTATCTGGAAAACTGAGCCGATTGCCCAATACTATCACCGTATCTGCTTTGGATAGGACAAAATGGGCATAACGGATGCCATGGCTACCCATATAGCCGAAATATAGACCAGAAGTGATGCCCACATTATGGGAACTTCTGCTGCTCAATATAGGAATACCAGCTTGTAGGGCAAATTGTCTGAAATCGTTCTGTGAATGGGAAATGTTGATGCCATCTCCAGCGAGGATAACAGGATGCCGGGCTTCTCGGATGGCCTGTGCTATCCTACCTGCCAATTCAGAAGGAGATTTGACGGAAGGGGTGGGGCATGATAGGCTATCTGAGGGAGAGATGGATTCTGGCAATTCAGATGAAAGCACCGACTTGGCGATATCCAAGAATACAGGTCCCTTCCTTCCAGAAACTGCTTGTCTGCAGGCTTCGTGGAACACAGGTGCTAATTGGTTTACATCATCAATGCGGGCTGCATATTTGGTGATAGGACTCACTATTTGACAGGTGTCCATTTCCTGGTCGGCCAATGTGCGGCCACAGGAAGACATGACAATGCTGGCATGGGCAGTAAGAAAGAGAACAGGAATTGAATCATACCATGCGTCCGCAATAGGGGTAAGAAGATTGGTGAATCCAGGGCCTCTAGTAGCATATGCTACTCCCATGGTGCCACCAGACTGAGCATAACCGCATGCGGCAAATCCTGCCGACTGTTCATGATAGCACAGATGAGGGGAGATGGATTGAGTACGGTCGAATGCATAGATCAGTTCGAGGATGACTCCCCCTGGCACACCGAAGACATCGGTGACCCCCTTATGGGAAAGAGAATGTGCAATGTAGTCAGCAGCTTTCATGGTCAATGGTTGGAAGAGGAGATGATTTTTGTAAGATTATCGCTGGTATATCTATTGCGCATGTCATCAGGCATATCCCTAAGAAGACGATTGATTTCTGTGAACGGCAGATGGTAGCCCATGCGCATCATGATAGCATACTTGTAGGCAGTTTTGTACAATGCAGGCAGAAAGCAAGTGAGGGAATAACCCCAAGGGCTTGAAGGCAACATCTTGCGGTCGAGCAGATCGCAGACTTCTAAAATATTGTCCAATTTGTAATCCTTGCCAAAGTAGGTGTTCATGTAGGGAACAATCATCTCTGTAGCCAGGTTGCCTGCTCCCTGGCCCATACCTGTAGCACAGGCATCAAGGATGAGTGGTCGTTCGTTAGCCATATGGGAGAAATGAATGGCGTTTGCCATTGCCATGTTCATATTATTGTGCGCATGGAATCCCATTCGGATACCAGGTGCCAGAAGACGGTCGTATAGTTCGTAGAAACGTTGTATGTCCTCTTGTCCCATATATCCATAGCTGTCTACGAAATAGCAGGCATAAGCATTCATGTCATTGGCAGACTGTATGACACGTTCCAATTCGTCCTGAGTATAACGCATGGTAAGCATAGGCTGGACAAATACTTTGTAGCCTTTGCGTGAGAGAGCCTGGCAATAATCCAGTGATTTCTGCAGTTCGGAGTATCTTAGGATGACTCTAACCCCTTCTACCAGTGATTCGTCATGTTGGGGGATGAGGTTGATGTCTGTATCTGGACCAATGTATAGACCCAGATACATGATACGGTCGGTTCTTGTGGGAGGAAGATACTGGGAGAGTTCCTCGATGGTCTGATAGATGGCAAACGGATTTTTGTTGTCTTTGGAGGGACCGATGGCTCCCAGTTCTATCATCTCCACTCCTGACTGACTCAGATGGGAGATGATGGCAGATTTGTCGGACTCGTCAAAACAAAGACGGGAAAAACCATTTTTGTTTAAATCTTCTAGTCCTTGTCCTCCATCTCTCAAGGTGGCGTCTAGAATGGAAACATTGTTTGTCATATGCTTGAAGGGTGAGGAAAATAGGTCTATTTGAGAGTTGCAAGAAACTTTCCTGCTTCGATGCCGGCGGCAGCTCCAGATGCGGCAGCTATGACTGCTTGCCGATAGAGAGGGTCGGCTACATCGCCTGCAGCAAATATGCCAGGCATGTTGGTGAGAGGAGTTTTCCCTTGTGTGATGATGTATCCCATGTCATCAGTATCAATCCATTTTTGGAAGATTTCACTATTGGGACGGTGTCCGATGGCAAGGAAAAATCCGTCTATGGGCAACTGGTATTGATGCTCTTCGGGAGTGCCTTTTTTGTGCACCAGAGTTACACCTTCAACACCATTGTCTCCAAAGAGTCCAACGGTATTGGTTTCATAGAGAATTTCGATTTTGGGATTATCGGTCACTCTCTTTTGCATGACTGCAGAGGCTCTCATAAAAGGTTTTCTTACTATGAGGTAGACCTTGGAAGCCAAGGAAGCCAAATAGGATGCTTCTTCGCAGGCGGTATCACCTCCACCAACTACTGCCACTGTCTTTTTTCTGTAGAAGAATCCATCGCAGGTGGCACAAGCACTGACACCCATACCTTGATATTTCACTTCGTCTGCCAGTCCCAGATACTTAGCTGAGGCACCAGTGGCAATGATAACTGTCTGGGCAACGAGTTGGGACTTGTCTTCCAAAGTAATCTGATAAGGATGAGAAGAGAAGTCAACTGATGTAACAGACAAGGGGAGCACCTGCGCACCCAGATGTATGGCCTGTTGCTTCATGCTATCCATCAATGTGGTGGCATCAATGCCCTGAGCGAATCCAGGGAAGTTTTCTATGATGGTAGTAGTGGTCAATTGGCCGCCTGGTTGCGGACCTTCGCATATGATGGTGTCAATACCTGCTCTTTGTGTGTAGATGGCAGCTGTATAGCCTGCAGGACCAGAACCGATGACCAAACATGGAATTGTTTTCATGGAATGATTGTTGAAGGGTTATAGATATACGGATGAATATGCTATATATAATAAGGTGTCAATAAGGAGGAGATTATCTGATATCAATGACAGTAGTCTGGGGAAAATCCTTGTGATGGAAGGTAAACATGTCATCCGAGAATTTCATATGGCTTTTGTATTGGAAGATACTGATACGAATCCATCTGTTACTCCCTTGGCGCATTCTTACGCATAGCGGAAGCATGGTCTGTTTGTCGATGGTGATAATCATTTCCTGTACTTCTTTCTTGGCATTGGACGCATGTAAGGTTACTTCATGACAATCCTTGTTCCTCAACTGGACCTGTTTCATCGAAGCGGAGTATCCGTTTTTGTATAAATCTACAAACATGTAGGGATTCATGGACTGTTTCTCCTTGTCGGAGGGAGTACTCACGTTGACTTCCTCACTCGATTTGTTTAAGCTCCAGAGTGTTTGTCCGTCATACCAGCAGGCCATGTTGGAGGAGGCAATAGAAAATTTTTTGCCTTTCATACGGAGAGTTCCCTGCAGACTTCCTTGTTCCTGTGTGCCGGAGAATGTAGATGCAGTAAACTCTACTTCGAATGGAGTACTGGATTTGATTTGTTTTGCAGTCCTATCAAGAACTGCCTTTGCGTTGTCTGTATTCTTGGCAGCATGGGAAGGAGCGGCCATTAGTAAGGATAAGATTAGAATCAGAATATTTCTCATAATGGAAGATGGATGTTATTTAAAATGATTAAGGATGTTTTCCAATTGGATTTCGTCCTGAACCAGTACGTCTCTAGGTTTGCTTCCTTGTGCGGAACCTACAATGCCTGCGCATTCCAGTTGGTCCATCAAACGTCCTGCCCGATTGTATCCGATAGAGAACTTGCGCTGGATAAGAGATGTGGAACCAGACTGACTGGCTACTACATAGCGAGCCACTTCTTCAAACATACTGTCTAAATTGCCGTTGCTCATATCGCCGTTGCCTCCTTCACTGCTTTCTTCCGCTACTTCTGGCAGGAGGTAAGGCTCTGGGAACAATGGTTGTTCGGAAATGAAATTGTTGATGGCTTCAACTTCTGATGTATCAATGTAGGCACATTGAACACGTTCGGAGGCATTACCACCCGATAGGAACAGCATATCACCATTACCGATTAGCTGATTGGCACCTGGTCGGTCAAGAATGGTACGGGAGTCTACCGATGACAATACTCTGAAAGCAATTCTTGAGGGGAAATTGGCTTTGATAGTACCTGTAATGATGTTGGTAGTGGGTCGCTGAGTGGCGATGACCATGTGGATGCCTACTGCACGGGCCAATTGTGCAATACGGGCGATGGGTAGTTCTATCTCTTTTCCCGCTACCATAATCAAGTCGCCAAATTCGTCAATTACCACAACGATATAGGGCAGGAAACGATGTCCCTTTTCCGGATTGAGCTGGTGTTGGCAGAATTTCTTATTATATTCCTTAATGTTTCTCACCCTTGCCTGCTTGAGAAGCAAGTAGCGGTCATCCATTTCTTTGCAAAGACTGTTGAGAGTCTTCTTGACGCGGTTGACATCCGTAATGATAATATTGTCGCTACTGTCATCCACTTTGGCTATGAAGAATTTGTCCAAGGGTGCATAAATGCTGAATTCAACCTTTTTAGGGTCAATCAGTACCAGTTTCAATTCGCTAGGATGCTTCTTGTATAGTAGGGAGGTGAGTAGGATGTTCAGTCCAACAGATTTACCCATACCAGTGGCACCAGCTACAAGCAGGTGGGGCATTTTGGCCAAGTCGGCCATAAATATATCATTGGTAATAGTTTTTCCCAAAGCAACGGGAAGTTCGTAGACGGATTCTTGAAATTTGCGGCTACTGAGGATGCTTTCTACAGAGACTATTTGGGGTTTGTTGTTAGGAACTTCAATACCGATAGTACCCTGTCCAGGTATGGGAGCAATTATTCGGACGCCTTTAGCACTCAAGCGCAATGCAATGTCATCCTCCAAATTGCGTATCTTGGAGATTTTTACACCCGGTGCAGGTGTGATTTCGTATAGAGTGATAGTAGGACCTACAGTAGCCCGTACACTGGTGATATCTATGCCGAAGTCATGGAGGATAGTGGTAATGCGCTCCTTATTGTTATTTTGCTCCTCCATGTCGATATTACTCTCTGTCTTGTATTTTTTCAGCAAATCAAGAGAAGGATACTTGTAGGCAGATAGTTCGGCAGTGGGATCATAGACAGATGCTGTTTCTTCGGGTGAATTCTTGGAAAGTTTTTCCTCCTTCCCTTCTGTCACCTCAAAGGTGGGATCTAAGGCAGAATTCTTTGTTTCAGGTTCTTCTTTTATCTTATTGTCTTTACTGAGAGGGACAATGGGTAAGTCAAGGACAATAGGTTGTGTTTCTGGTTCTGTTTCTGTTTCTGGTTGGACGATGCTATCAGTTTCATTCTGCTCTTCCTCTTCTTCCGTTGCAGCATTGCCTTGCGGCTTCAACTTTTTGAAGTATTCCCCGTGAAGGCTTTTTCGGATAATCTGTATGGTCCTTCTGCTCAAGTAGATGAGATAGCAGAGTGCGGTAACGATGAGCAGAAGGTAGAGGCCGGTATCACCTAACATGGTGCTCAGATAGATACGGATATATTCGCCATGGTCACCTCCGGGAGGGAATATGAGGTATTTTCGTAATATATCAGGCACAAAAGTAGCTAGCCCTATTGACATCCAAATCATGATAAACGTGAGGTTGATGAAGCATCTCCACAGATTCACCTTATACACTTTCATCATCTTCATTGCCAGAAATAGCAGTAGTACTGGAATGCAGAATGAAGCGAGTCCATAGAAATGCTGCATGAAATAGTTGGCAGCTTTTGCTCCCAGATATCCCATGGCATTTTTAGTCTGCTGAGTGTCCGGTTGTTGAGAAGGAGAGTAGGAATAGATTGATTCCAGCATACTTTGGTCTTCTCTGCCCGATGATAGATAAGAGACGAAGGAGATAGCTAGAAAAATGGCAACAAATGCGATAATCAGTCCGATGGCAAAGGAGAGAGTATCTCCTGGCTTGTATTTTTCCAGTGAGAAAATCTTTCTGATGCTATTTTTCTTGTCAGGCAACGCTGTTTTCTTTTTCGTAGCTTTATTGGCTGGACTTTTCATATTTAATTTTGAAAGAGTGTCTATTGTGAGTGTATTATTCGAATTTCAGTGTGCGTGAAGGACGTATATGGGAGATGATAACTCCTGGTCCTGCCAAAGACAGCAGGCAGATGGCAAAAGTAGTGATGCCCAGTAACAGGAGCAGTGGGAAATTGAATTGAACAGGAACCGTATTGACGTAATATTTTTCAGGATCCAGTGTCACAATGTGCCATTGGTATTGGATGGCCATGAGTCCTATGCCAATGACATATCCCAACAGGATGCCTCGTAGGGTAATCCAAGAAGCATACCAAATAAAAATTTTCCTGATGGCAGAGTTGGATGCTCCCAGAGCTTTGAGCAATCCAATGATGGACGTCTTTTCCATGATGAGGATGAGCATGCCACTAATGGCTGTAAGGCATGAAAGTGCAGCCATCAGAATCAGTATGACCGCTATGTTGAGATCTAGTAATTGCAACCAGTCAAAAATCTGTCCGTATTGCTGTCTGACGGTGTAGGCTACATATTGTTGTGAATCATCTATCTGTAATTCTCTCAATGCATGGTTTACCAGAAGGCAAGTCTCGTCGGTCATCTGTTTATCCTTGACAGTCACTTCCATGGTAGTACATTGGTCATCTCCCTTCCATCCGTTCAATTGATTAACGGTAGCCAGTTGGGCATAGGCAATGTTTCCATCTATCTGCTGCATATCAGTTTCAAAGATACCAGCTATGAGAAATCGTCTTACCTTGATGTCTTTTTCGAAAAAATAGGCATATACTTTGTCTCCTACTTTCAGTCCCAACTCCTTTGCTGTTGGGGCTCCCAGTACTATTCTATTGGCATCTTCTGCACTGCTGAAGGAAGGCATCTTTCCTTGTGTTATCCTGTTTTTGATAAATGTCTGGTCATAGTCCTTGCTGATGCCTTTGAAGACGATTCCTTTATAGTCACTGTTGGTCTTTACAATGCCGAACTTTGCAGATGAGCGTTGTATGTGGGCAATGTTAGAAATGGATGTCAGTTTTTGGATGAGGGTAGATGATAGGGTTATTCCTGTTTCGTCGGAAGAGGCAGAAGAACTATTGAATATGGTGATGTCTGTAGCAAATCCGACTACTTTATTGCTTATTTCATTCTTGAACCCAATGACGATGCATACGGTGGCCACCATTACCGCCAGTCCCAATGCAATACCAGCTGTAGCTATGAAGATAGCCAGTTGAGCGATGGGACGCTTGCGAGTCTCAGGGTCATTGTAAAATCGTCTGGCTATAAATCGTGAGAACTTCATGACGGTAATGGACAGGTGGATGTTATAGGAAACTATATGAAGTCCTTTTACTAAGGATGACGCAAGGGTTCAGTTCGTCCCGGATAGGCTTCCAGTGCCTTTTCAAGTACAAGAATGGCTTTGGCCAGTTCCTGCTTGCAGAGTACGTAAGCAATTCTTACCTCGTTTCTGCCCATTTCTGGATGCATGTAGAAACCTGAAGCGGGAGCCAGCATAACTGTTTGACCTTCGTAGGAGAAATCAGAGAGACACCAGGCACAGAATTTTTCGCTGTCATCTACTGGCAGTTGGGCTACCGTGTAGAAAGCACCCATGGGGATGGGAGAGTAGACACCTGATATTCTGTTGATTCTGTCAATAAGGAATTTTCGCCTTTCCAGATATTCCTCGTAGGCATCCTGCATGTAGTTTTCGTCAGCTTCCAGCGAGGCTTCACCTGCAATCTGTCCGATGAGGGGAGGACTGAGACGTGCTTGGCAGAATTTCATTACAGATTTTCTCACTTCCTTGTTCTTGGTAACCAGGGCTCCTGTACGTATACCGCATTCGCTATAGCGTTTGGAGACTGAGTCGATGAGAATGACATTTTCTTCAATCCCTTCAAGATGGAAAGCAGAGATGTAAGGAGAACTAGTGTAGATAAAGTCCCGATACACTTCGTCGGAAATCAGGTACAAATCATGCTTCTTGACGAGGTCGCGAATCTGGTTCATTTCCCTGCGGGTATATAGGTATCCAGTAGGGTTGTTAGGATTGCATATCATGATGGCCCGTGTCCTATCGGTAATCATTTCTTCAAACTTGTCTACCTTAGGCAGACAGAAACCTTCGTCGATGGTAGTGGAAATCGTTTTGATGACAGCTCCGCAGGAGATGGCAAATGCCAAGTAGTTGGCATAAAAAGGTTCTGTGATGAGCACTTCATCTCCAGGATTAAGGGTGGACATGAAAGCAAATAAGACCGCTTCCGATCCTCCTGTTGTGATGATGATGTCATCAGCTGTCACATGGATGTTGTATCGGGCATAGAAATCAACCAGCTTTTCCCGGTAACTTAAGAATCCTTGACTAGGACTATATTCCAAGATAGTGCGGTCAATGTTTCTAATGGCATCCAAAGCCGTGGTGGGAGTAGGTAGGTCTGGCTGTCCGATGTTGAGATGATAGACATGGATTCCCTTCTCTTTAGCCTGGGCGGCAAGAGGGGCCAGTTTCCTAATGGGCGACTGAGGCATGGCCTGACTTCTTTCTGATAATAAAGGCATATGTTTACTTTTGTTTACTGGAGGGATTCTTTGGAAGGGCGGTTGCCGAAGATGGCACTACCGATTCTAATGGTGTTGCTATTTTCCTGCAAGGCTAGTTGGTAGTCATCGCTCATACCCCATGATTTGTAGCTGAAATTATCGTCATTAAGGAAATATGTTTCTTTAACCTGCTTAAACAGATTGTTGAGGGATTGAAATTCCTTTCTGATTAACGAGGTATCTTCAGTATGGGTGGCGATGCCCATAATGCCGTCAATGCGAATGTGTGTCAGTTGACGCCAACTGCCTTCCTCTAACAGGTCTAGACATTCTTGGAATGTCAGTCCGAATTTAGTCTGCTCCTGGGCTACGTGAATCTGTAGCAAACAGGGGATGATGCGATTATGTTTGGCAGCCTGTCGGTCTATCTCTTGGAGTAACTGAATACTATCTACCGACTGAATCATGCTGACGAAGGGAGCAATATATTTCACCTTGTTTTTTTGAAGGTGTCCTATGAAATGCCATTGTATATCCTTCGGTAGTATGTCATGCTTGTTCTGCATCTCACGGGCCAGATTTTCGCCGAAGACACGTTGTCCAGCATGATAGGCTTCAAGGATGTCTGAAGCTGGATGGTATTTGGATACTGCTACCAATGTTACCCCTTGGGGCAACTCGTTGGTGATATTCTGCAGATGGTTCTGAATAGCACTCATCTTGCTGAGGGTGGATAGTGTAGGTTGAGATGACTAGATGGCAACATTGCGGATAATATCCAAGTAAGATGATTCGCTGATGGCAGTGATGGTGTAATCGGAGACGCTGCCCCGCATGCCATCCTCGAGTACGTGGATGCTGTGCATGATGTCATGGGCCTTGACGATGACGTTGCTCACTACCTTTTTCTCTTTTCCCTTGCTTTCGTCCAGAATAATGTAAGTCAGTTTCATCTTGTACCAGTGGCTTTCCTCCTGAAGGTGCTCGCCCATTATTTCTGCAATCCGAGCTTTCTTGATGTCAGTTACTTCAAATTCACCTCTGATATAAGGTTTCAGTTCCAGAGTCAGTTTCTTTTCTGCTTCCGTGATATTGAAAGCACTTACCAGATAGGATTCTATGACGGATTTCATCAGTCCGTCTTCAGCCATTTTTTCGTATTTTACTTTGCAGTCAAACCAATTTTCCATAAAAATAAATCTATCTTTTCTTTGTTTTTCAGGAGCTGATACAGAAGGCGTGAAGCCATTCTTCTTCCGTTGTAGGGAAACCTTCTCCTTATCTTTGCAAAAGTACGAAAAAAATCCCATTCCTGCTATACTTTCTATAAATATATGGATAGAGAAGAAAGTGGGTTGGGGTAGCTTTTAAGAGGTATCAGCCAGGGAGAAGCTCTCCTTTTCTGTCAACATCAAAAGGCTCCGAGGTGATGGTTATGGTTGTTCCCCGCTATTTTTCCACCATTGGCTGAAATATAGTCAATATAAAATGACTAACTTTGCAAAGTATGATAAAAAAACAGAATAATCTTCTTCGTGAACATGAAGGAGTAGCCATTATCTGTAGCGACCGCCAGATAGGTTATCGGGAGATGTTGTTGCGTAGTATGATGTTTGCCCGTCATACCCGTGCAGGTCAGGGAGAGCGTGTCATCATCTTCAGCGAAAATAGAGAAGGATGGGGCTATGCGCTCTTTGGTATATGGCAGCAACAGGCGATAGCTGTTCCTGTGGATGTGGGGTCTACTGCAGACGATTTGGCCTATGTTATTAATGATTGTCATCCTGTATGTGTATGGACGAACAGAGAACATCTGGAGATGGTACAAGGCGTGCTGGAGAAAGTGTCTTTCTCGGTGGATGTTTGTCTCATTGAAGATTTTGAAAGAACCACTATTGACACTCAGGAAGAGGCACTCGTACCCTATACTTCCTCGCAGGTGGCACTCATTATCTATACATCTGGCACAACTGGTTCACCCAAGGGAGTGATGCTCACCTTTGGCAATATTATGGCTAATATAGACTCTGTTTCTAAGGAAGTACACATCTTTCGTCCTGAACTTCGTACTATGGTGCTACTGCCATTGCATCACATTTTCCCCTTGTTAGGAAGTCTGGTGGCTCCAATCGCTATAGGAGGTGGTATCGCTATTTCTCCTTCCATGACGCCTCAAGATATCATGAACACTTTATCAAGAGGAAAAATCGGGATTGTGATTGGTGTACCTCGCTTGTGGCAGTCGCTCTATAAAGGTATCTACGGGAAAATCCAGTCATCGCCTATAGCACGTATGCTCTTTGTTCTGGCCAGCAAATTAAAAAGTCGTAGATTTTCTCGTTTTGTCTTTTCCTCTGTTCGCAAGAAAATGGGAGGTCACATAACCTATTGTGTAAGCGGAGGAGCTGCCCTGGATAAGGAAGTAGCTGTAGGTATGCGTACTCTTGGACTGGATGTGCTGGAAGGCTTTGGCATGTCTGAAACTGCTCCCATAATTACATTTACTCGTCCCGACGATATTGTGCCTGGTAGTGTAGGAAAACCTATGCCCAGTGTGCGGGTGGATATTCAGGATGGAGAAATTTGTGTGAAAGGACAAAATGTCATGCTTGGCTATTACAACCGGCCTGAGGAGACTGCCATGGTGATGGATAAGGCTGGCTGGCTACATACAGGTGATCTTGGGTATTTCGACAAGAAGGGACGTCTTTATATCACTGGACGTAAGAAGGAAATCATTGTGCTCAGCAATGGAAAAAATATCAATCCTTCAGAATTGGAAGGCATACTTGAGCATTATCAAGACTATGTAAAAGAGGCAGCTGTTATTCAAGAAGGAGACCATCTCAGAGCGATTATCGTGCCACAGCCTGCTTATGCGACAGCATCTGATACAGAACTGGAATCTTTACTGAAAGAACAGGTGCTGATACCTTATAATGCTACAGTGGCATCCTACAAGAAAATCATGTGCTTGTCTATCTATAGAGGAGATTTGCCCCGTACGCGTTTAGACAAACTTCAGCGATTCAAGCTGCATTCGCTTCTCGCTGTTTCCGATATCCCAACTGCCTCGGCTCCCACTCCCAGTTCAACAGAACCTTCATTTCCTGAATATGTGCTCATCAGAAACTATTTGGCAAGTGAGAAGAAGACTGAAGTCCATCCTTTAGATAATCTTGAAACTGATCTTGCCTTGGATTCTTTGGACAAGGTGACACTTCAGGGATTCCTTGAAATGAATTTTGGCATTGATTTGGAGCAGAGCAAGTTGCTTTCTTTCAAAAATGTGCTGGAGTTGGCAGAGTATGTGGCAGAGGAGAAGTCGTTTGTAGAAGATGTCAAGATGGATTGGAAGACTCTTGTCAACCAACCTGTGGACCTTATCGACTTGCCCCATACTTGGAAAAGTGGATGGATGTTGACTCATATATTCAGAAGTTTTTCCCTCCTCTACTTCCGCTTGTCGTTCCGAGGCCTGGATAATATTCCCTCTCAAGGCCCCTTCATTCTCGCTCCCAATCATCAGAGTTTCCTTGACGGTATGTTCGTTATATCTGCCTTGGACAGGAAGGGAGTGCTGAATACCTACTTCTATGCCAAGTCTGACCATGTGAGAAGTCCCTTTGCCCGCATGATGGCTCATCGCCATAATGTCATTGTTATGGATACCTCCCGCATCAAGCACTCTATTCTACAATTAGTCAAAGTGCTGAAGACAGGTAAGAGCGTCATGATTTTCCCTGAAGGTACACGAACTTATAATGGTCAAGTCAATCTGTTTAAGAAGACCTTTTCCATCTTGGCTCAGGAACTTAATGTGCCTATCGTGCCCGTGTGTATAGACGGAGCGTTTTCTGCCATGCCTCGTGGCTCTATCCTGCCTCGTCCCCGCAAGGTGACTGTAACGTTCCTTCCTCGAATTTGTCCTACGGAAGTATCTACTTATGAAAGCCTGGTAGAACAGACCCGTACAGCCATTGAGGCAACTCTCGGGAAATAAAGAAGAAATACTTAACTGCCCATTGTTGAAATTAGACTTTTTTCGATACCATCCTACTCTTAGAATATGCAACAGAAAATTATCATTTTGGACTTCGGTTCCCAAACCACCCAACTCATTGGGCGAAGAGTGAGGGAACTCAACACATTCTGTGAGATTTTTCCCTACAATAAGTTTCCGCATGATGATCCTTCCGTTATTGGAGTCATCCTAAGTGGAAGTCCTTATTCCGTCTATGACAAAGAAGCTTTTCGGGTGGACCTATCTCATATTCGTGGTCGTTATCCTATATTAGGCATCTGTTATGGTGCTCAGTTTATGAGTCACGTTTATGGTGGAAAGGTCGAACCTGCTGGATCTCGAGAATACGGACGTGCCAACCTCACGGAGTTTGATTCCACCAATCCCCTTTTCCAAGGGTTTACCTCCAATAGTCAAGTATGGATGAGTCATGGAGACACAATTACTGCTCTACCTGAAGGCTTCAAGGTGATAGCCTCTACTGCTAAGGTGAAGAATGCAGCCTATCAAGCTCCCCATGACGAACCTTTGTGGGGCGTTCAGTTTCATCCAGAGGTATTCCATAGTGTACAGGGGAGTCAGTTACTGAAAAACTTTGTAGTCGGTATCTGTGGTAGTCGTCAAGACTGGAGTCCTGCTAATTTTATAGAAGAGACCGTAAAGGAAATCCGTAGTCAAGTAGGAGATGACCAAGTCATATTGGGACTTAGCGGAGGAGTTGATTCTTCTGTATGTGCAGTTCTGTTGAGCAAAGCTATAGGTAAGCGTCTGACCTGTATCTTTGTAGACCATGGTATGCTGCGAAAGAATGAGTTCCGTGACGTGATGCGTGACTATGAGTGTTTAGGTCTCAATGTAATTGGGGTAGATGCCTCCGCCAAGTTCTTCGCAGATCTCAAGGGAGTAGTCGATCCTGAGCAGAAGCGCAAGATTATTGGTCGTGACTTCGTTGAGGTATTCAATGCAGAAGCTGCTAAAATTACCAATGCCAAGTGGTTGGCACAGGGAACCATCTATCCTGATCGCATTGAGAGTCTCAATATAACAGGCAAGGTCATCAAAAGCCATCATAATGTAGGTGGTCTGCCCAAGGGTATGAGCCTTCAGTTGTGTGAACCCATCCGATGGTTGTTTAAGGATGAAGTACGTAGGGTAGGGCGTCAGTTGGGAATGCCAGAGCGACTCATCACTCGACATCCCTTCCCTGGTCCTGGCCTGGCTGTTCGTATTTTGGGAGATATTACACCAGAAAAAGTAAGAATCCTTCAAGATGCTGACGATATCTATATTCAGGCATTGCGGGACTACAAGGTTAAGGTCAGTGGTGAAGAAGCCCGAAAGGTGCTTGCAGCTGGAGTGCCTGCTCATATGGAGAATGACGAGATGGAAGTGTCCCTCTACGATTGTATATGGCAGGCAGGAACCATTTTGCTTAGTACGGTGCGTAGTGTAGGTGTTATGGGAGATGAACGTACTTATGAACATCCCGTAGCCTTGCGCGCAGTAACCAGTACAGACGCCATGACTGCCGACTGGGCACATCTGCCTTATGATTTCATGGCCAAGGTGAGCAATGACATTATTAATAAGGTAAAAGGGGTGAATCGTATCTGCTACGACATTTCCTCCAAACCACCTTCAACCATTGAGTGGGAATAATTGGCATGAGCAAGAAACTTTATTTCTATTATGGAACCATGGCTTCAGCCAAGACATTGCGACTGTTGACCACGGCCTACAATTTTGAAGAGAACCATATTCGCATACTGGTGATGAAACCCTCTCTTGATGTTAGAGACGGAGATGGGATTATCCGTTCGCGGGTAGGACTTGAACGGCCGTGTATGATGGCTGATAAGGAAGATGACCTTTTCGGTATCGTTAAGCGTCGTGATGAAGAACTTCGTGCGGAAGATTCCCGTTTGGAATGGGTATTGGTGGACGAGTGCCAGTTTCTTACAGAGAAACAGGTAGAGCAATTGGCTAAAGTTGTTGACAAATTGGATATCAGTGTGATGTGTTATGGCTTGCGCACTGATTTTCAGTCCCGTCTGTTTCCTGGTTCTCGTCGTCTTTTCGAGTTGGCCGATGATATAGAAGAAATTAAGTCCTCATGTCGTTGTGGTCGTAAGACCTCTATCAATGGTCGCTTTGACCGCCATGGGCATATTTTGGTAGAAGGAGCCCAAGTGATGGTAGGAGGTGATGACCTCTACCGGCCTTTGTGTCGTCGTTGCTGGTTTATGATGCTATCTGGTAACTAAGGGGCTTCTTTCTTCTATTGTAGGGGGCTCAGGAAGGCTTTTACTTGCGGATGTTCATTCTGACCCATAGGTAGGTAGGAATGAATTTCCAAAAGAATACCAGTAGACGGTATTTCCAGTCTATGACTGCTCTCCTTTTAGGGTGCTTCAGTACTTTCACGATAGCCTGAGCCGTTTGGTCCACATTCAGTAGCATGGGGTAGTTGTCCCCTTTGAGAAGAGGTGTCTTGACGAATCCCGGTTGGATATCCGTGATACGTAGAGAGAGTCCCTTCATACGTGCGTTTTGTTCCAAAGCCTCCAGGTAATGACTTTGGTAGCGTTTGCTCGCTGAGTACGAGGGCGCACTACCTAGTCCCTTTGTACCTGCAATTGAGGTGATAGCTACAATATGTCCGTTTCCGTTGCAATAGGTTGCAAAGTATTGGTAGGCAGTTAGAATGCATCGGGTAAAACCTTCTACATTGGTACTTACTGTGTCCATCTCATGGGCAGAGTCCAATGTTATGTTGTTCCATCCGATACCTGCACTGTGAAAATATAGGTTGACTGGATGGCCCATGGATAGGAAAAGACTATTGAGTTGATGGCCAGCATCAGGTGTCCGTGCGTCAATTGCAGCGATTGCTACCACTTCATTCATGGTCTGCTTCAGTTTCTCCAACATTTCTTTGTTGCGTCCAGCAAGTCCTACTTTCCATCCCTCTTGGGCTAGAAGTCGGGTTACAGACAGACCAATACCCGAAGTTGCACCCATTATGACAGCATATCGGGGAGTATTCTGTTTCATTTTAGTACATATCTATATAGATAGTGCAAATATACAGGCTCCATCAGTGAGTTCTGGAAAGGTGTTGCTGTAAGGAGTAATTTCTTTACTCCATGCAATTCATCACGAACATCTGCAGCAGTCCTTGATGATTTGCGATAGACATTACGTAATTTGTGTACTTCATCAATGACTGCCAAATCAAAGCCATGTGTAAGAACTTCTGCCTTACACTTGGCGGCAAAATTGTAACTGCAGATAATAGCACGCTTAGAGGAGAATGGATTCTTTCCGTCTCTAAGATAAGCGTTATGGTTCTTCGTGTCAAGAATTTCGCTCGGGATACCGAATTTGTCCATCAATTCAGCTTCCCACTGTCTCCGTAGAGAGGCAGGACAGATGATAATGATTTTACGCTTACCAATAGCCCAGTACTGACAAATAACAAGACCAGCCTCGATGGTTTTTCCAAGACCTACCTCGTCCGTCAACACAACGCCTTTGGACAACGGCGAGTTGAAAGCAAACAAAGCAGCATCAATCTGGTGTGGATTGATGTCAACAGAAGAGCTTAGAAGTGATTGAGAAATCGATTCAAGGTCATCTCCTGATGCTTGTTGGCTTAGGAGCGTTGCGTAGTATTTGGCATGAAAGCGAGTTATCATACAATGGCTTTTTATAAATCGTCCATTTCTTCCGCAGTATTTTTGGCATAATTCTCTTTATCGTGATAGTCGATATGTAGACTGAATTGTACCTGATCAGTAAAGCCTCCTGAAGTTACAAATAATCCTATGGTTCCATTCTCTAGAGTGTATCCTGATTGTTTGAATTCATGGAGATAGTCATCTTTTACTAGCTCCGATTCTTTGCAATCAGTGCCATATTTAAGATCAAGCTTGCCCTCCATAGTAGACATAACTTGCTCAATCATATCTTTTCCGTATCTTTTTATTATTGCTTTGGCGCGATATACTTGTTTGGTGCGTTCATTATACCAAACAATTATGGTTGCTTTTTCGCCTGAAAAAGTACCGTTATAAACTCTTGTTCCATTAGGGTATGATTTGGAATCAGGAGAAACCATAGCGCCTTTAGCTTGGATTTTTGTCTGGAATTCAGAAATTGTACCATTCAACTCAATACCCATAAATTTGATATGGGAATTTTGCGCAAATGCTATTACAGAAATCAGCGAAATAGCAAGAGTAAGAAACATTTTTCGCATAATTATAAACGAAACAACTCCCGAGTGAATGTACCGACAGGGGACCAACCATTTATGCACATCTACGAGGGAGTTCTTTATGTCTTTGTGTGTTGTTTGACTGTTACGTTATTTGTGGTCTGTTTGTCGGTATGCTTACTTACTCTATAATTAGAGTTCGCGCGCACGCTATTTATATCTGTAAAATTACGAATTTATTTTAAGAATCAGCACATTTTACATCATGTTTTATGAGAAATTAAGCAAACATGTATGGATTTGAATTTTTGAACGCTGCAAATGTACACTTATGTCGTTCCAAATCATGAGACACTAAGGAAAGAATTTGGTAAAAATGAAATTACTATTTATGTGTTTCTAATATAGATTCTATGTTACATAGTTTTGAAATGCGATTATTTAGATAGTGCAAATATACAGGAAAACTTTTATATGGGAAAAAGTTGGCCTTTTCACAATCCTTCCCCAAAAGGATGGGAAAAACACTTGAAACAAGTGGAACTATGATACACCCTAGAAACTTTGGAACAAATCTTTAGGATCGGCCTCCTAAAAAACATTGTCCAGAATCTATATTACATATGATGAGTGCAAGAAATCAACAAAAATGCAATATTAGCAAGATTTTTGTTCTGTAAATTTTGGCGGATAAGAAAAAATGCGTACTTTTGCACCGCATTTGGAGAAATGCTCATTGCGGAAATAGCTCAGTTGGTAGAGCACAACCTTGCCAAGGTTGGGGTCGCGAGTTCGAGTCTCGTTTTCCGCTCCAGAAACGGAAGTCTTACACATACTTGCCCAGGTGGCGGAATGGTAGACGCGCTCGTTTCAGGTGCGAGTGCTTAACGGCGTGCAGGTTCGAGTCCTGTTCTGGGCACACACTTCGAAAAAGACTTCCGTTACAACATCACAAGTTCGACCATAGTGA
>JALERS010000118.1 GCA_022763905.1 Prevotellaceae bacterium
CAGATTATGCATGGTATCCATATGCAATGTGTAAAATATGGCACACAAGCTGACGGCTACATCAACTATGTAAAAGGAGCCAATATTGCCGGTTTCATGAAAGTAGCCCGCGCCATGATGGAACAAGGCATTGTATAGCCTTTTAAAAAATAACCCTTTACTATAATTGCATACTCCGGTTCTGTGCATTGAACAGAACCGGAGTATTTATTGAGTCCCTTTCACAACAGGGAAGAATCCTTCTTATGAAAGAAGGAACAACCCTATCTCAAAATTTTTTACCAAAAACAATATTGATAAACGTCTTCACCAAAATCTTCGCATCAAACCACCAAGAACGGTTCTCCAAATAATACAAATCCAAATCCAGACGCTTCAGCATCTTTTCCATTGTATCAGTATATCCATTATATAGAGTAGCATAAGATGTCACCCCAGGTCTAATCTGATATAGGAAGACATAACGGTGGTCATGCTTCAAAATTTGGTCAATATAAAACTTACGCTCTGGCCTGTAGCCGATAAACGCCATGTCTCCTACTATAACATTCCACAATTGCGGCAATTCATCGAGATGATGGTCACGCAGAAACTTACCTACACGGGTCATCCTATGATCATTCTCATGCTGATACAATGCAGGCCCGTCTTTCTCGGCATCTACTCTCATACTCCGAAACTTATATATCATGAAGGGACGACCGAAACGCCCAATGCGTTCCTGCTTGAAAATAGCAGGGCCTCCATCCTCTCTCTTCACCGCAATATAACATATCAGGAACAACGGAGAAAACACCAATAATGCAATAGTGGCAATCCAAAAATCTACAAAGCGTTTTACATTACGCTCAAATCCATTCATGCCGTCTGCAATATAACGGGAATTATTACGGTCAGCATTGTATTTTACATATGGTGGTATCAATTGATTCATAAGTTGATTCTGATAGTCTTTTACTTTTTAACGAACAATGGGACTATTTATTGCATTCCCGCCCGAAATTAAAAAAAGAAAACGCCTCCCACCCGAAAATCATCAAAAACTCCCATCTATAAAAAATGATTCCTACACTTGGTCACTTTTCTGGTTCTTCGTACTTTTGCAGTATGGAGGTGTACCACCTGAAAGGTTGTAGCCTCCAGTTTATTTTCATCAACCTATTGGAATATGGCCGAAGAAACCTCTCTCCTTGAAAAACTGGATATATTGAAAAGCAGGTTCGAAGAAGTCAGTACCCTCATTGCGGATCCTAATGTAATTGGCGACCAGAACCGTTATATCAAACTGACCAAAGAATTCAAGGACCTGGAGAAGCTCATGACTATCCGCACAGAATACATACAGATGCTGGACAATCACAAAGAGAGCAAGTTCATTCTGCTGAATGAAAGTGATTCAGAACTGAAGGAAATGGCCAGGGAAGAAGTAGCTGAATGCGAAAAACGCATTCCGGAAATAGAAGAAGCTATCAAGTTCCTTCTTATCCCCAAAGATCCTGAAGACGAAAAGAATGCCATTCTTGAAATCAGAGGAGGCACAGGAGGTGATGAAGCTGCCCTATTTGCCGGTGACCTATTCCGCATGTACAGCAAATACATAGAAAGCAAAGGCTGGTCTCTTCAGATTTCAAGTTTTACTCCAGGAGCTGTAGGCGGTTATAAAGAAATCATCTGTTCCGTATCAGGCGATGGCGTGTACGGCATGCTAAAATACGAGAGTGGAGTGCATCGTGTACAACGAGTGCCCGCAACTGAAACCCAAGGACGCCTTCACACTTCTGCAGCTACCGTTGCCGTACTGCCGGAAGCTGACCAATTTGAAGTATCCATCAATGAAGGGGAAATCAAATGGGACACTTTTCGCAGTTCTGGTGCTGGCGGACAGAATGTCAACAAGGTGGAAAGCGGTGTACGATTAAGATACAACTGGAAAAACCCTAACACAGGAGCTGTAGAAGAAATACTCATTGAATGTACTGAAACACGCGACCAACCCAAAAACAAGGAACGAGCACTGGCACGACTGCGTACATTCATTTACGATAAAGAACATCAGAAATACGTTGATGACATAGCCAATAGAAGGAAATCACTGGTATCCACTGGTGACAGAAGCGCCAAAATACGCACCTACAACTACCCTCAAGGCCGTGTTACTGACCATCGGATTAATTACACCATGTACAATCTGCCAGCTTTCCTTGACGGAGATCTTCAAGATTGCCTGGACCATCTAACCGTTGCAGAAAACACGGAAAGGATGAAGGAAACTGAACTCTGATGAATTCCAGCAGAAACAGGACCATCACCATCGACCCTCAAGAAGTTTCCCTTCTGGAATCTTTCTTACGCACACCCGATGAAGCCACTTCTGTTCTGGCAAGCGACAGCATCATATGGGGCGATATGATGGACGCACTGCCCCAACTACCTGACCAATTTGCCGACCTTATCCTATTAGACCCTCCTTATAACATAAGCAAGACTTTTGGTTCCAGAAAATTCTACGCCCGCTCTGAAGAACAATATGCCTCTTATATTGATTCTTGGTTGCCTGTCGTTTGCCAAAAACTGAAGAACAACGGTTCCCTCTATCTTTGCGGAGACTGGAGAAGTTCTGCTGTCCTTTACGAAGCCTTGAGCCGCCATCTCCACATCATCAACCGAATTACTTGGCAGAGAGAAAAGGGACGGGGATCCAACAAAAACTGGAAAAGCACTTCTGAAGATATATGGTTTGCCGTCAAAGACCTTTCCAGCTATCGTTTCTTTCCCAATGCCGTCAAAACACTCCACCGGGTTAAAGCCCCCTACCGGGAAAACGGACAACCTAAAGACTGGCAAGAAGACACACAAGGAAAATTCCGACTGACCTATCCTTCCAATTTCTGGAATGACATAAGTGTCCCATTCTGGTCTATGCCAGAGAATACCACACATCCCACACAAAAACCAGAAAAACTCATAGCCCGACTCATCCTTGCCTCCACACAGGAAGGAGACATGATATTTGACCCTTTCGGAGGAAGTGGAACTACAGCATCCGTCGCTCGCAAACTCAATCGCAGATTCTGCACTATCGAACAAGAGAAAGAATATTGCCTGATAGCTGCAAAACGTCTTCTCATGACAGAACAGAGTAAAGTCATCCAAGGATATAAGAATGGAGTCTTTTTAGAGCGCAATGACTCCCACTCCTAACTCATCTCACAGGAAACTCTCCCTGACCATCCCAACAAATCTACTCCTCTCCAAGGGGAAGTACAATCCTTTGTCAATATTTTTGTAACTTTGCATCAGCAAATCGTTGAACATCAAAAACAATTATGCCTACGATTATCAACGACCCCGTCCATGGGTTCATAGAGATTGCCGACGGACTGCCTTCCCATTTGGTCAAGCATCCATTCCTCTTCCGTCTTAGCAGAATCAAGCAACTAGGGCCAACAGACTATGTATACCCAGGAGGCAGACATACCCGATTAGAGCATTCCATCGGCGCCTACCATTTGGCTTGCCAAGCCATCAATACCCTTCGCAACAAAGGTACTGACATTAGCGAAGACGATGCTGAGGGAGTAGAGACGGCCATGATGCTCCATGACTTGGGACATGGCCCATTTTCCCATGTTCTGGAAGGCACGTTGGTACACGATGTGAGCCATGAGGATATCACACTCATGCTCATGGAAAGAATCAACAAAGAAACCCAAGGAGACCTGGAAAATGCCATCAACATCTTCACTAACCAACATCCAAGACGGTTCCTAAGCGAATTGATACATAGTCAACTTGACCTCGACAGAATGGACTATCTCTGCAGAGACAGTTTTTTTACCGGTGTCAGAGAAGGCAATATAGGAGCTGCCCGCATCATAAAGATGCTGGAAGAACACAACGAGCAACTTGCAGTCAACTGGAAAGGCATCTATACCATTGAAAACTACCTGATGGCACGCCGACTTATGTATTGGCAAGTTTATCTCCATAAAACCGTAATAGCTGCCAAAGAAGGAATCACAGCCGTTATTCAACGAGCCAGACAACTCACACTAGAAGGGAAAAAAGTATTCACTACCCCAGCTCTCCACTATTTTCTCCATCATCATGTAGACAGACAATTCCTACAAGAGCATGAAGATTGGGTGTCTCACTTCACTGCCTTGGATGACTACGACTTGGAATGCGCTATCAAGCAATGGCAGTTTGACCCAGACCCCATCCTCTCAACCTTAGCCAAAAACCATGTAACAAGAAACTTGTACAAGGTAATAGAATTGGCATCCCCTCTCAGTCAAAGCACTTTGGAAGACATCAGAAAACAAGTAGCCCAATTCTTGAACATTCCTCTTCAAGACGCATCCTATTTTGCCATTTTCAAAGAAGTACACCAAGTACTCTATTCTTCCAACGATGACCATATCCAAGTTATCTTCAAAGACGGAACGATGAAAGACATTTCCCATATATCAGAACTACTTGGCTCAGAAATGGTGGACAAGATTTGCAGCCGCTATTTCCTCTTGTTACAACGAGATGAAAGAATCACCAACCTCCATATCTAAATTCACGTCCAAATCACCATATATATCAGTATTTTTTACGATATTTGCACTATAAATCCAAGAAGAGAACTAAAAACAAGATGATATTTACCGCAAAACAGATAGCAGGATATATCAATGGCACTATTGAAGGCGACGAAAATACCTCAATACACACCTTTGCCAAAATTGAAGAAGGTATTCCTGGCGCCATCTCCTTTCTATCCAATCCCAAATACGAGCATTACCTCTATACCACAGAATCAAGCATTGTACTAGTCAACAAGGACCTACAATTATCTGCACCTACAAAAGCCACATTAATTCGTGTAGACAATGCATATGAATGCATCGCCAAGCTATTGACTCTCTACGAACAAAGCAAGACTCCAAAAACCGGCATACATCCTCAGGCATATATCTCTCCCAAAGCAACAATAGGAAAAGATTGCTACATTGGAGCATTTGTCAGTATTGACGATAATGCTGTAATTGGAGACGGAACTCATATTTATGCAAATTGCGTCATCGGCGAAAACTGCCAGATAGGAAATAATTGCATCCTTTATCCCAATGTCACCATTTACCATGATTGCCAATTAGGGAACAGGGTAACCCTGCATGCTGGTACTGTCATTGGCGCAGACGGGTTTGGCTTTGCTCCCACCCAGGAAGGATATGAAAAGATTCCGCAGATTGGCATTGTCAAAATAGAAGACGATGTAGAGATAGGAGCTAATGCCTGTGTAGACCGTTCCACTATGGGCTCAACAGTAATCTGCAAAGGGGTCAAACTGGACAATATGGTTCAGATAGGCCATAATGTAGTGGTAGGAGACCATACTGTCATGAGCGCCCAGTGTGGCGTAGCAGGTTCTACCAAAATAGGTTCTTGGTGTATGTTCGGCGGCCAAGTAGGTATTGCAGGCCATGCCACAATAGCCAACAAGACACATAGCGGTGCCAAGGCAGGTATTGCAGGAAGCATTATCAAGGAAGGAACAACCATCATCGGTGTTCCTGCCATTGATGCTCGCAAGTTTGCCAAAAGCAATGCCGTCTTCCGCAATCTTCCAGAAATGAGCAAAGAGATAGCCGAATTGAAGAAAGAGATAGCCGAATTAAAATCACAACTCTGCAAGTAAGCACAACATACTCACATTTATGTCAAAACAAAAGACACTGAAAGGAAGTTTCTCCCTCTTCGGGAAAGGCCTGCATACAGGAGCTCAGGTAACTGCCACCTTCAATCCTGCACCGGAAAACTCAGGATATCGTATCCAGCGCATTGACCTGGAAGGAGAGCCCATTATAGAAGCCATAGCAGAAAACGTGGTTGAAACCACTCGAAGTACAGTTCTCGGGAAAGGAAAAGCCACCTGCAGTACAGTAGAACATGCCCTTGCCGCTCTCTATGGATTAGGGATAGATAATTGTCTGATACAAGTAAATGGTCCCGAAATGCCTATCCTTGAAGGTAGTTCTCAAATT
The DNA here is from genome assembly GCA_022763905.1 of Prevotellaceae bacterium. Classification (GTDB taxonomy): domain Bacteria; phylum Bacteroidota; class Bacteroidia; order Bacteroidales; family Bacteroidaceae; genus UBA6382. The sequence continues at coordinate 6,036 of JALERS010000118.1, forward strand.
TATGTCGAGAATATCAAGAAAGTAGGCACCGTAGAACAGGGCGCTGAAAGGAATTATTATATCATCAAGAAGAAGATTGAAGTGAGAAATCCTGAAGCAGGAGGTTCCATCATTATCCTCCCCGATGAGCATTTCAGTCTGACGACAATGATTTCATATGATTCCAAATGGTTTTCCAGTCAGTTTGCCACACTGGACAACATCTGCGATTTTGACAAGGAAATAGCAGGAGCCAGGACCTTTGTTTTCCTCCGAGACGTAGAGCCCCTTATGAGAGCAGGCTATATCAAAGGCGGAGACTTGGACAATGCCATTGTCATCTATGAAAAAGAGATTCCACAAGAACGCCTAGACGAACTGGCAGACATTATCCATATAGAGCACAGAGATGCCAAACACCTTGGTTTCTTAAACAACAAACCTCTTGTATGGGAGAATGAACCTGCACGTCACAAGCTCTTGGATATCATCGGTGACATGGCACTTATAGGACGTCCCATCAAAGGGCGTATCATAGCCACAAAGCCCGGACATTCCATCAACAACAAATTCGCTCGGCAGATGCGAAAAGAAATCAGGCAACATGAAGTTCAGGCCCCCAATTATGATGATAGCTCTGCTCCTCTGATGGATGTCAACAGAATCCGCGAACTACTTCCACATCGTTACCCTATGCAATTGGTGGACAAGGTAATAGAAATAGGTTCGGATTACATCGTAGGTGTAAAAAATGTCACTAGCAACGAACCTTTCTTCCAAGGACATTTCCCCCAAGAGCCAGTCATGCCGGGTGTACTTCAAATAGAGGCCATGGCACAGTGTGGAGGACTTCTTGTGCTTAACCAATTGGAAGAGCCTGAACGCTGGAGTACCTATTTCGTCAAGATTGACGATGTAAAATTCCGTCAAAAAGTGGTACCCGGTGACACCCTACTCTTCAAAGTAAGACTACTGGGACCAGTTCGCCACGGTATCTCTTCCATGAAAGGATTTGTCTTCGTAGGAGAAAAAGTCGTCATGGAAGCCTCATTTACTGCACAAATTGTGAAAAACAAATAAAAAACACTCATGAGCAACATCAGCCCATTGGCATATATCTCTCCTGAAGCCATTATTGGAGAAAACTGTGAGATAGGCCCCTTCTGCTACATTGACAAGAATGTAGTCATTGGAGACAACAATATCATCATGAACAGTGTGACTATCCTCTCGGGAGCACGTATTGGCAACGGCAATACATTCTTTCCTGGAGCCGTTATCAGTGCTGTTCCGCAGGATTTGAAGTTCAAAGGAGAAGAAACTACCGCAGAAATCGGTAACAACAATAGAATACGCGAAAACGTCACCATCAACAGAGGTACTGCAGCTAAACAAAAAACTGTAGTCGGCAGCAACAACCTCCTCATGGAAGGTGTCCATGTAGCTCACGATGCTATTGTAGGCAACCAATGTATCATAGGCAATACCACAAAAATTGCAGGCGAAGTCATAATTGATGATTCTGCCGTTATCAGTGCCTGTGTACTCATTCACCAGTTCTGCCATATCGGCAGTTATGTAATGGTAGGTGGCGGCACTCGTACCAGCCAGGACATTCCTCCCTTTGTTACAGCAGCCAGAGAACCTGTTGCCATGTGCGGACTCAATCTGGTAGGCTTAAGAAGACATGGTTTTACCACTGAAGCCATTGGCATCTTACAAGAAACCTACCGCATCATCTATGATAAGAGTATCATCTTGAACGACAGACTGAAACTGGCAGAGAACTCCTTCCCTGAAGACAAGAATGTAAAATACATTATCGACTTTATAAGAACATCCATATCCCCTAAAGGAAGAGGTATCATCTACTAATCCATTTATCTCATGATTATCAAGTTTACTATCGTCAGCGATGAAGTAGAAGACTTCAAACGCAAAATAGAAATTGATGCCGATGCTTCCTTTCTGGACTTGAACAAAGCCATCCTGAAAGCTTGCAACTACACCGATGACCAGATTACGAGTTTTTACATCTGTGATAAAAACTGGAAACAGGGAACACAGATTGTCAGGGAAGAAATGGATGACACCCTTTCTTCTACAGAGGATATCTACATCATGGAAGATACGATTCTACGTGACATGATAGAAGATATCAATGACCACCTCGTTTTTGTATTTGATCCCTTGAACGAACGTCTATTCTTCATCAAGGTGACTGACATGGTATCTGGACATGCATCTACTCCTCTGTGTACCCTTTCAACAGGAAAAGCACCCCAACAGGTACTTGATGTAGAAGGAATGGGAAAGGGCATTGACACAAGCAATGCTGCCTTTATAGATGATGACCAAGACTTTTACGGCTCAGACGGCTTCAACGCAGATGAATTTGATGAAGAAGCTTTCGAAATAGAAGACAACTGAAGTCCCGACTCACTGCCTTGTTTCAAGTGGCAGATTATTACACCCTATCCTCTTTATGCCCATCAAAACGCTCATCGTCCTCCTTGGACCTACCAGCGTAGGGAAGACGGAAATGTGCATTGAACTGGCAGAGTCTCTGCATATCCCTATCATCAATGCGGACTCCCGACAAATCTATAAAGGTATGTCTATCGGGACAGCAGCACCTACCCTTGAACAACAGAAGAAGATATGTCATTATTTCGTAGAGACTCTACCGTTGGACTGCTACTACAGTGCTGCTTGCTACGAGAGTCAAGCTCTCGCAATCATCAACCAACTACTGACAGAACATGACGTAGCCCTCTTGAGCGGAGGGAGCATGTTGTATCTTGACGCTGTCTGCAAGGGAATTGATGATATTCCTACAGTTGATGATACAACACGCCGCCTCATAAAACAACGATTGGAGGAAGAAGGACTGGAAGTATTGAGAAACGAACTAAGAGTCATTGACCCTAAAACTTACAACAGGATTGACCTGAAAAACCCACGCAGAATAGTTCATGCTCTAGAAATCTACTATTCTACAGGACAGGCCTATTCATCCTTTTTGGGGCAACCCAAACAACAACGACCTTTCCGAATCATTAAAATAGGATTGACTAGAGAACGAAAGGAACTCTTCCATCTTATCAGCACAAGAACAGACAGGATGATGGATATGGGACTTCTAGAAGAAGCACGCCGACTCTATCCCTTCCGTCATCTCAATGCCCTACAGACAGTAGGCTACACCGAACTGTTTCATTATTTCGATGGGGAATGGACACTGGATTTTGCCATTGAGAAAATAAAGCGTAATACCAGGGTTTATGCAAAAAAACAAATGACCTGGTTCAAACACGACACTGACATATCATGGTTTCACCCCGATGAAAAACGGAAAATATGGGAACTCTTAAATCAAGAGGGAATCTTCCCCCTATCCTGATTCAAAAACAAACACCATTCTTATTGACAAAAAAACATATGCCTCATTACATCTATCCAAGTCGAAATATGTAATTTTGATGATTCCTAAAAGGCCACGGCCTTTATACCATAATTATATATATGAAAAAGGAAGCCTTCATCCAGCATCTTCGTCATCCGATGCATAGCATCAGGAAAATTGCCCTGTGGTACAAGAGCCTTTATATCAATGCCCCTTGGTATAAAAAAGCATGTGTTGCGGCCGCTACAATGGCTGTACTGACAATTACCTATATATTCGCTGTTTATTTCAACCTTTTCTGGTTGTTCGGCAAGTCTCCCTCTATCCACAGGATTATGAATCCCGAAATCAGCGAAGCTTCAGAAATCTACACTGAAGATAGTGTACTCATAGGTAAATACTTCAATGAAAACCGTTCACCTGTGAAATACGAGGAAGTGACGCCCATCTTCTTCAAGACACTGATAGATACTGAAGATGAACGTTTCTATAGTCATCACGGCGTAGATTTCCAAGGTGTACTCGCTGCTATCAAAGACATGATGAAAGGCAACGGAAGAGGAGCTTCAACTATCACTCAACAACTGGTGAAGAACATGTTCCGCATCCGCACACAATATTCTACCGGACTGTTAGGGAAAATACCTGGAGTGAAGATTGTCATCATGAAAAGCAAAGAATGGATTGATGCCATCGGACTGGAATTGTTCTACAGCAAAAAAGAAATCCTCACCATGTATGTCAATACCGTTGACTTCGGCAGCAACACCTATGGCATCAAGACTGCAGCCAAGACCTATTTCAACACCACTCCCGACAAACTCAAAGTAGAAGAATGTGCTGTTCTGGTAGGACTTTTGAAAGCTACAACCTACTACAACCCTAAACTGAACTATGACAATAGCCTGAAGCGCCGCAACGTTGTCCTTCACAACCTCATGACTCATGGCGACCTCTCACGTGATGAGTACGAACGTCTTTCCCAACTTCCTATCACTCTCAACTTCAAGGTAGAAAGTGTATATGAGGGAGAAGCACTGCATTTCCGTGACTATCTGGCGAAATACATCAAAAACGAACTCAAACTGGATGTAGATGTCTACTCTGAAGGCCTGAAAATATATACCACTCTCAACTCTCATATGCAGGAATACGCTGAAAATGCTGTCAACAAGCAGATGCGCATCATCCAGCAGAGGTTTGACAACCATTGGGGTAATACTCCCCCCTGGCAGGACGAACACCATATAGAAATCCCTCATTTCATTGAAGACATTGCCAAAAGAATTCCCGTATACAGATATCTTGAAAGAAAATATCAGGGGAATACCGACTCTATCAATTTCTATCTGAACCAGCCTCATGAAGTGACACTATTCAGTTATGATGGTCCGATAAAGAAGCATATCAGCACCTTGGACTCAATACGCTATATGGTCAGATTCATGCACACAGGCTTCATTGCCATGGAACCAGATACAAGACACATCAAAGCATGGGTAGGAGATATTGACTTTGATTCTTGGAAATATGACAAAGTAACAGCTATGCGTCAGTCAGGCTCTACCTTCAAGTTGTTCGTCTATGCTGCTGCCATGAACAGTGGGATGTCTCCCTGTGACAGACTACGTGACGAATTTGTAGGCATGAAGGTATTTGACCGTAAGAAAGGGAAAGAGGTACTGTGGGCTCCCCATAATGCCAATGGATACTTTACTGGAGACTCCATGACCCTTAGGGCTGCCTTTGCCCAAAGCGTCAACAGTATTGCAGTAAAACTGGGTCAGCAGGTAGGTATCAGTAATGTTGTGGAAACTGCACACCAGATGGGCATCCTATCTCCTCTGGAAGAAAATCCTTCCCTTGCTTTGGGATCTTCTGACGTCAACCTGCTTGAAATGGTTAACGGATATAGTACCGTTGCTGCTGATGGAAAAGTACAAGCCCCTATCCTAATTACCAGGATAGTTGACAGAAACGGCAAAGTCATTTTTGATGAAAAGAATCTGCCCGCACCTGTTCAAGGCATCTCTTACCGAAGTGCTTTCTTCATGCAGGAATTATTGAAATCAGGACTCAGAGAACCAGGAGGAACATCCATGGCCCTCTGGAGTTATATTAGGGAATTTGACAGGACAACCGATTTCGGAGGAAAGACCGGCACTAGCAATAATCACTCCGATGCTTGGTACATAGGGATAACACCCGGACTGGTAGGTGGAGCCTGGGTAGGAGGAGAATACCGCTGTATCCACTTCCGAACAGGAGCCTTGGGACAAGGCAGTAGGACTGCTTTGCCTATATGGGGATTCTTCATTCAAGATGTCTTAAAAGACAATCGCTTCAAAGATAAATACCAGAAGAAGTTCTCCTCTCCTAAAGAGCCCATTGATGCCTCCTGTTATAATTGTGCCTTGTACACACCCCATGTAGAGGAAGACTCCACCATGACAGACTCTATTGAAATATTTGTCAACGAACAGGGTGACACCATCACTCGGCACATCATCCGCTCTCTTTCCGAACCTGAAGACCAGGCAGAGTCTCCAGAATCAGAAGAGACTGCCCTATGATACAGACTGTCAGTATACTTCTCCACAGCTTTTGCCAGTCCTGACATCTATTATTTTTCCCTGTCATGAAGTATAAGCATCTGCTCATCATTCCGCTACTAATCCTCCTCTTGGCAGGAGAAGCAATACAGGCAATTTCACCTGCATCCAAAACTGCTCCTGCACTCAAGCCTCTCAGTGCTGACACCCGCCCATCAAAGGTTCCTGAAAAGATACTAAGAAGGGAAGGATATCTTGTATCCTATAATACTACCACTCGACAACCTAACTATGTAGCTTGGACTCTAAATCGTAACCGCTTGAAAGGAAATGTTCAAAGAAGCAAATCCTTCTTTGAGGATCCTGAGTTGGCTGACAACGAAAAAGCCAAACTGAAAGACTACTATAATTCAGGTTATGACCGCGGCCACATCTGCCCTGCAGGAGACAACAAATGGAGCAAGGTAGCAATGCTGGAAAGTTTTCTGCTATCTAACATCTGCCCACAAACTCACACCCTCAATGCCGGAGACTGGGTAACTCTAGAAGAACTTTGCAGAGAATGGACCCAACAGACCGACCTGCATATTATCTCTGGTCCCATGTTTCTCAATGCCTCACACAGAAAACTCAACAAGCGGGTTACCGTTCCCAGCCATTTTTTCAAGGCAATCGTTACATTAACCCCAGGAAAAGAAGAAGGTATTGCATTCATCTACCAAAACAATAAGGAAAAACATCCTATCCAATACTATGTACGTAGTATAGACGAAGTGGAGAACTTGCTTCGATTCAACCTCTTCCAAGAACTGCCGGCTTCATTACAAAAACGTATTGAAGCCAACAAAGACTGGGAGAAATGGCTCAAACATATGCCCCATCCCTCATCAAGAAAATAACAATATCTTCACCTTGGGCAAAGAGTCAGAACAATCAATTGACCGAAAGCTCCCTTCCCGACAAACGATGGGACAAGGTTGTCAAACGGCATGTCCCGACTAACCAGCAGCATTCCATTATTCCCCGTCGGGCAATAGTGTAACCATCCCGTATAAACTCATCAAAGAATATTCCGAGACAATCGCTTCACTAATGGGGGCTCAGTAGAAAATCAGTGGGGATTAAGTTAAAAGTTGAGGGGAAAACGAATTTTGTTTTATGGCAAAAGAATATCTCAAAGCAATAGCAAGTGCAGTATTACCGACACAAATATTAGATTATTTTTTTATTACTGTCCGCTAAACATGTTTTTGTGTCGAATAATACGTTTTTTAGCGAAAGACAAGCCCCCTCTTAAGAGGTAACAACGGCTGTCCGCTAAAAATTCCGTCTCTCACACGACATAAACCTAACCGTGGATGGCTATATTTGCTATTTTGAGGCATATTCTATCCCTTTACAGCAACCAAAAGACTACTTGTGCG
>JALERS010000085.1 GCA_022763905.1 Prevotellaceae bacterium
CATTTTGTCATTTTACTATGACATTTATGACATCTCTTATCTATTGGCAATTGTTTTGATAGACAATAATTGCAACTCTAAAAACAAACAACAATTATGGATGCCAACAAATATACCATCAAAGCACAAGAGGCATTGCAAAAAGCGATTGATACTGCAACTGCCCATGGACAGCAGATGATTGAAGCAGAGCATCTGCTATGGGGAACCCTTTCTGTAGGGGAGAAAACCACCTCGTACATTTTCAACAAACTGGGAGTCAATGAAGAGCGGCTACTTACAGTACTGAAAAAGCAACTGGAAAGTCTGCCTAAGGTAAGTGGTGGTGACAACCGTTGTTATTTCAGCTCTACTTGCAACACCATCCTTGTCAAAGCAGAAGAAATGGCAAGAAAAAACGGTGACGAGTTCGTAAGTCTTGAGATACTTCTGACAGCCATCCTTGCCGTCAATAGCACCGCCTCTACCCTACTGAAGGAAGCGGGTGTCTCCACTGACGAGCTCAACAAAGCCATACAAGAACTAAGAGGAGGAGAGAAAATCAATAACATGAATGCCGAATCCAATTATCAGTCATTGGCTCGCTATGCAAAGAATATGGTACAAGAAGCCCGAGAAGGCAAACTTGACCCTGTCATAGGACGTGACGAAGAGATACGAAGAGTATTGCAGATACTTAGCAGACGAACTAAAAACAATCCTATCTTGGTTGGTGAACCGGGTACAGGAAAGACAGCCATTGCTGAAGGACTGGCCCAACGTATTGTAAGAGGAGATGTTCCCGAGAACCTGAAAAGCAAACAGCTCTACTCCCTTGATATGGGAGCATTGGTAGCTGGCGCTAAATATAAAGGAGAATTTGAAGAACGGTTGAAGAGTGTAGTGAAAGAAGTGGAGAAAAGTCAGGGAGAGATTATTCTCTTCATTGATGAAATCCACACCCTAGTAGGAGCAGGCAAGGGAGAAGGTGCTATGGATGCCGCCAATATTCTGAAGCCTGCCCTTTCAAGGGGAGAACTCAGATGCATCGGCGCTACCACTTTGGACGAATACCAGAAATATTTTGAGAAAGACAAAGCTCTTGACAGACGTTTCCAAATCGTCATGGTTGACGAACCTACCGAAGAAGACAGCATCTCCATTCTGCGAGGACTGAAAGAACGATATGAGAATCATCACAAAGTCCGTATCCAAGACGATGCTATCATTTCAGCTGTCAAATTATCCAGCCGTTATATTTCCAATCGTTTTCTTCCCGACAAAGCCATTGACCTTATGGATGAAGCGGCCGCACGACTGAGCATTGAGCGCAACTCTATGCCAGAGAAATTGGATGACATCATGCGAAAACTCCGTCAACTTGAAATAGAGAAAGAAGCTATCAAACGAGAAAACGATGCAGAAAAATTGGACAGACTGAGCCAAGAAATTGCGCAACTCAAAGAAGAAGAATCTGCCATCAAGGCTCAATGGGAGATTGAAAAAGGTATTGAGGATAAAATCCAACAGGACAAAGCCGAAATAGAACGTCTGAAATTTGAGGCAGACAAAGCAGAAAGAGAAGGAAATTACGGCAAAGTAGCAGAAATCCGTTACGGACAACTACAGTCTTTGGAGAGTAATATCCAATCTCTTAAAGCACAACGAAAGAACTATGAAGGTGACTCTCTCGTCCGCGAGGAAGTAACCAGCGAGGATATTGCGGATATCGTCAGTAACTGGACAGGCATACCTGTAACCCGCATGCTACAGAGCGAGAAAGAGAAGTTGCTTCACATGGAAGAGATTCTCCACAAGCGTGTAGTAGGTCAAGATGAAGCGATTGCCGCAGTCAGCAATGCTGTAAGAAGAAGCCGTGCCGGTGTACAAGACCCTAATAGACCTATCGGTTCTTTTATCTTCCTGGGAACTACTGGAGTCGGTAAGACTGAACTAGCCAAAGCTTTGGCGGAATACTTGTTTGATGACGAGACCATGATGACCAGGATAGACATGAGTGAATACCAAGAGAAATTCAGTGTTTCCCGACTTATCGGTGCGCCTCCTGGATATGTAGGTTATGATGAAGGCGGCCAGTTGACAGAAGCAGTCAGAAGAAAACCATATTCTGTAGTCTTGTTTGACGAAATTGAAAAGGCTCATCCTGACGTATTCAACATCCTGCTACAAGTACTGGATGACGGACGATTGACAGACAACAAGGGAAGAACTGTCAATTTCAAAAACACTATCATCATTATGACCAGCAATCTGGGCAGTCAGTTCATCCAGGAAAAATTCAACGCAATGGCCAATAAGAATAATGATACTCAGGCCAACGAGAAAGAAAGGATGCAGGACGATATGCTACAACTGCTCAAACAACATTTCCGTCCTGAATTCCTGAACAGAATTGACGAAATCGTTATCTTCGAGCCTCTAAAGGCCAAAGACATTGAACAGATTGTACGGATTCAGATACAGGGTATCAACAAATATCTGGAAGGAAACGGCACTCACATTGAAGCAACAGACGAGGCTGTCAGATATCTCGCCCAAGCCGGATACGACCCTGAATTTGGAGCCAGACCTGTTAAACGGAGCATCCAGAAGAATCTGCTCAATTACCTCACCAAGAGCATTCTTGAAGGGAAAGTTGACAACAGCCAGACTATCATAGTGGATGCCGAACAGGACCATCTGGTATTCAGGAACTGATTTTCCTTTGACAGACAATCAGAAAACATCCTGCGGTAACTTTCCTACCCTGCTTTTGCAACAAAAGGAATCATGACGAAGCAGGACTGCACTACAACAAGAATGGCCATACGCAAATGCGTATGGCCATTCTTGTTGTATATCGGAGCAAACTGTTATTCAGCTGCTTTCTCTTCGGAAACCTCTTCTTCCTCATTGACGAAATCTGTCATTCCGTTCTTCACAAGGATGTTGTACCACAAAGCTAATTTACGCATATCATTGGGATAGACACGGTCGCGGTCATACTCCGGCAAAGCCGTTTCCATAAATGATTGAAGTTGGGCCTTGTCTGCTTTCTTGGGGTCAAATTCCAATAATGCGCCATTCTGCTTGTCATAAATATTCTTGAAGACTTTCATCAAGGAGATATCATCACCATCTGTATACATAGACACATCATTGAGTGATGTTACCCTATCATGCAAACCTACAGGAAAACGTTTTTTCTGTTCATCGATTGATTCTACAATCAATGTCGAACGACCTCTTGAAACAAGAACGAACAAACCGGACTTTCCGGAAATTGACAGTATGGTTTTTTCCATAATAAAAATTGACTTAATAATGAGTAAATATGACTTTACAAAGGTAAATCATATCATTTACATACCCCGTAAAAAATTCCTAAATCTGTCTTATGAGGGGTAGATTCAGAGAATCCAGTTGATGCAGAATATCACTTTTCCCATCATTTTCCACTACAAAATCGGAACACTTCATCCGATAATCATCTGATTGCTGCAACGATATAATCTGACGGGCATGTTCCTCGGTACAACCATCGCGTCTGACAATACGGTCAAGACGGACCTGCAATGGGGCAACAACTGACACAATCTTGTCCATATCCTTGTTCAATCCGCTTTCAAAAAGCAATGCACACTCCACCACTACTATAGGGTGACTTTCTTGTACAACAAACCATTCGTACATTGCTTTTCTGACAGCAGGATGAACAACGGCATTCACTTTGTCTGCCCATTGTTTTCCTCGTACAAGAAAGGATGCCATCACCTTTTTGTCCAACTTTCCTTCCCGGTTATATAAGGAATTACCTACTATATCCTTCAGTCGTTGACGAACCCCTGAGTCGTCAACAATCAACCGCTTGGCTTCCGTATCAGTATAGAAGACAGGTATGCCACGCTTTTCCAACAGCTGACACACATAGGTCTTCCCGCTGCCCATTCCTCCGGTTACCCCAATTCTAATGCTCATCACTGACAGATTCCTCAACAAGGAAATCTACTTCATCGGGTTCCATCCTCACATGACTGACTCCTGCTGGTATCGTATTCAAAATGAGCTGCATCTTGCCAGAATCACTTTTCAACACATCGTCATAATTGACGGCTATAGCAAAATCATTCGCATCAATCTGTCGATACATTCTCGTGGGAACCTGAAAAGTCACAGTTACCTTGGGAGGGAAAGAGCGGAATACTTTGTCGGCAGGAAAATTGACAAAGCACACAGGTACCTGACAGGACTTCTCCGTCATCTGGTCAACATCTACACGCACTATAACACTCTGAGGATCTACCTTCATGCCTTTTCCATGCAGAAGCCTGGCACGGCGTACTGAGCGTGAAGTCAAATCATGCATCTGCAGAAATTCAGTCGTAACACAAGTAATAGTATCCAGTATATTCTTGGGAGCATATACATTGACCGAGTCGGGTTTGACTCTTACGGAAGATACGGCATAAGAACGCATAGGGACAATATCCGAATGCAACTTTACCGGCACGCGGGCATGCAAACCATAATTGTAATAATACTCTATTACATCAGGCTTCATAGCCACAATACGTGTAGAGGCCTGTAATCGAGAAAGCAACATTTTGTTGATATCTGAATTTTTCAATACCACATGCCCCGACCGCTGGTCATAATTAAGAAAATCTATTGAGATGACGGGAAGAGTTCCTGAATAATAATAGGATAACAGTTGTGAACCTTTATCTTTGAGTGTAAAACGCACCTTCTCAGGCAGTTCGCTGGTCATCACAACATCGGCTGGAATATTCTTCATGACAAAGCGAACCTCAAAATCCATTTCCCTTTCCTCTCCTAAAGAGACAATATACCAAAATAATGCAGAGAGGCAGAGACATATTAAAAAGGTAAAGAACTTCCTGCCCAATACAAGGACATGGAAGAACTTCCACAACCTCTCCAACATATGTCTCCACTCCATCAGAATAGCGCACTATCTGTATTCAGGAAAGAAATCACTTTCCTTGCTGCTGTTCCAAACTCTCACGAGAGTAAATGCAACTCTTCTCAATCTTGATTTTTACACCTGAAGATATTTCTATATCCACAGTATTGTTGGCCTGGTCGATATTCTTGATAGTTCCATGAATACCGCCAGAAGTAATTACCTGGTCGCCAATCTGAAGTGAATTGCGGAAATTCTCAATTTCTTTCTGTCTCTTTTTCTGTGGACGTATCATAAAGAAATACATGATGATGAAAATCGCACCAATCATGATCCAGAAAGACCAAGGAGAACCATTCGCATTTGCCTGAAGCAAAACTGTCATAGGTGTGTACATAACAATATGGATTTGGGGTTAATAGTAGAATTATTTTCGAGCGATATCCGTAGAATTCGCTATATTGTCCAACATTCCATTGATGAAGCCTGCACTTTTGACAGGACAATACATCTTGGCTATATTGATATATTCATTGATTGAGATTCCCAACTTGATTTCAGGGAAGATCTTGATTTCCGCCAAGGCTGTTACCATAATAACAACGTCCATAATCCCCAAACGTTCAAACTCCCAATTCCTTGCATTGGCAGCAATCAGGTTCTCATAATAGTCTCTGTTCAGAATCGCTTCAGAGAACAAATTGCGGGCGAATTCAAAATCTTCCTCTTTGTCATATGCCGGCAATAGGGGTTGCTCTGCACCATTCTTTTCTTCAAAGCGGCCTAATGTCTTGAGGACAAACGTATCAACCACATGCTTATCATCATTCCAATATAGACTCCATTCTTCCAGATAAGAATCCAAGTCCTCATTGTCACAAATGAATTTCCTATAAGCTTGACGCCAAAAACTTCGGTCAGCCTCATAAGAGTCTTCTTCCGCCAACATGTAGTTACGATACAGGTCACTATCGGTGATAGCCTTATAAAGCAGACGAATTTCGGCTTCCGTTTCATCCCAATGATGAATATCTTTCTGGTCGTAAAACTCATTCAGACTCTTATTGGCAGACAACTGAGCAGCCAAGCGATTGGCAACAAAACGAGGATTGGGGAAATCCGTTCCTCCCATATCTGAAATCCTGGAACATGCAGAGTCATACAATTCGCGGGCAAAGTCGGTAATTTCAGGTATCAGAAGCAACAGATACCTATAAAGATCATAGGATTTACCCAAACTGAGAGCCAGTTCTTCCAAAGCCTTGTCCAACGAACGGCCTGGATTCTTATATTGAGAATATACCAACTGTACAACCTTGAGTCTAATCAGTTCCCTGTTTATCATAATCTATTTTCCTGAAAGAATGCTAGTGGAATCATCTGCCCAAAGACAGACTCTGCAAAATTAACCATTTTATTTCAATCGCAAACGTATGGCTCAAGAAAAAGACCTGATGCCGGCATTCCCGAGGATGGTCTTGACGAATAATCCAAGCAAACCCTTGTCGTTTGGAAGAAAATGCGTAACTTTGCACTGCTTTTTATTCCCAAATATTTGGATGGAAACATTCGTGTGATGGCGAATTAGGCAAAAAACTTAATTTAGAGTAACACAAAATCTACAAAAATGAAAGAATTCAATCTGACTGGCACTAAGCGTGCCGAAACCGGCAAGAAAGCCACACGTGAGCTCCGCAAGAAGGGTGCAATTCCTTGTGTCATCTATGGACAGAAGAAAGATGCAGAAGGCAAGATCATTGCTACTGATTTCGAAGTAAGCTTTGAGGCAATTCGCAAACTCGTGTACACTCCTGAGATTTTTCTCGTAAACCTTGACCTTGACGGTGAAAAGTGCTTGGCTGTAATGCGCGAAATTCAGTTCCATCCTGTAAAGGACAACATCCTGCACATTGACTTCTACCAAGTAGAACCAGGACAGGCTATCGTAATGAACGTTCCTGTTAAGTTTGAAGGACATGCTGAAGGTGTACGTGCCGGTGGTATCCTGTTTACCAGCGTACGCTATCTAGCTGTTAAGGCTCCCGTTGAGCAGATTCCCGAGAAACTTGTTGTCAACGTAACTCCTTTGGCTATAGGCAAAACCTTCAAGGTGGGAGATCTCCACTTCGATGGACTGGAACTCGTTACCACACCTGATGCCCTTGTTTGTGGTGTAAAGGGAAGCCGTGCCAGCAAGAACGCAGCCAACTAATTGTCCCGACTGACAGATTCCCCATAAAAGGGCAACCCGTTCTTCTCCGGACACAACCTTATTGTCAATGAACTATCTTATTGCAGGCTTGGGCAACATCGGCGACGAATACGAAGGAACCCGGCACAATATAGGATTCAGAATATTGGACGCCTTAGCCAAGGCGTCCAATATTACATTTCAAGACAGACGCTATGGCTTTATCAGCGAACTGTCTGTAAAAGGGCAACGGCTTTTCCTGCTTAAACCCTCTACCTATATGAATTTAAGCGGCAATGCCGTACGATATTGGATGAACGAAAAGAAGATTCCCATAGAAAGACTTTTGATAGTCAATGACGACTTGGCTCTGCCTGTGGGTTCTTTGCGCATGAAACCTGGCGGCAGTGAAGGCGGACATAACGGTTTGAGACATATCACCTCCGTTCTCGGTACCAATCAATATGCACGTCTACGATTCGGTGTCGGCAACGAGTATCCCAAGGGAGGCCAAGTAGATTTCGTATTGGGAAGGTTCTCTCCTGAAGAAGAAGAGACGATTGAACCTCGTATCCAATTAGCAGGAGAAATGATTGTCAGTTTCTGCCTGGCCGGCATCCAGAACACGATGAACCAATTCAACAACAAATAATTCTCCCTGCATGGAAGCACGGATAGATAAATGGCTATGGGCCGCACGTATCTTCAAGACCCGTTCCATTGCTGCTGATGCCTGTAAGAATGGACGAGTTACCCTAAAAGGAGAGCGAATCAAACCCTCACGTATCATCAAGGAAGGAGATGTGATAGAAGTAAGAAAACCTCCCATTACCTACACCTTCCGCATCCTTAAAGCCATTGAAAATCGTGTAGGAGCGAAACTGGTACCGGAAATTCTAGAAAACATCACCCCACCTGAACAATACCAACTACTGGAAATGAACCGTATCAGTGGGTTTATTGACAGAGCCCGCGGTACAGGAAGACCGACCAAGAAAGAACGGAGACAACTGGACGACTTTACCACCCCGGCTTTTTTTGATTTCGATGACGATATAGATGAAGATGACGAATAAAGCAATCATCCATTCCTTATAACGGAATAACAATTACTACCGTATAAGATATTACACCTTCATCCCCACATATTCGTGAAGATAAAGAGTCCCTATCGTCTGCAGAAGGGAGTATTTAATTCCATCTCCCTGATTCATCTGTAAAGTTCAGCATTAACAAGTATTGAACACACACGGATTCCCTTTTCCACCTGTTACATCATAAGAAATTGGCTTTCAACTCTCTCATGCGTTATACCCTGGAGCAAACGCAAAACCATGGTAGTTTCATGACAAGGAAGAGTCCAATTGATGGGATGACTACCGATAAATATATAACGGCTCAGTAGAAAATCAGTGGGGATTCAATTAGAAGTTGAGGGGAAAACGAGTTTTGTTTGATGGCAA
>JALERS010000012.1 GCA_022763905.1 Prevotellaceae bacterium
ATCCGGCTGGAAGAACTCACCAAAGAGGCGCAGTATATGTGGGTACTTCCCGGTATGTATGTTGGCCTTTTGTTGGATCTCTATTGGCTGAAAGTCAGGAAATGGAAGATTTGGAAACTATTCGGAATCGCATTTGTCAGTATTGCGTTCTATGGTATGATGATGTATTTCACACTAGACATGAATGTCAATATCGAGCAGTACAGAATTGCCATATTCTTGCGAGGTTTTGCTTATGCTATACTTGCCCCAGCTTTGATGTGGGCTTTACAAGAATCAGTGCCCAGTTTGGAACAGTTCTTTATGGGATTGTTCGTGTTTAACACTATACATATGTATTTGGCAGGGACAGCAGGTTATGGCATTTATACCACCATATTCTCTCATTTTATGAACGAAAATATGATGAGTTACGGACAGCAACTTACCCTTACCCAATTGGACATGGCCCATTTTAATTTTGGTGAGTACGTAGGAAATGACTTCCTGCATTCCATGATGATGGTGACAATCTAACAAGTGTATGGCTATGTCATCTGGTTTTCCCTGGCTCTTGCAGCTCTCTTTCTGCTGTGCGACATCCCTGCTGTCCGTACAAATATCCGAAGAGTACCACGTTGGTCGGTATATGCCATCGAATATCTTGCCAAAAGGAAGTAAGAGATTCTTCTTTCCTATGTCAGGTGACGCTTGTAACTTAGAGTATCAACCATGAAAAATACTCGGGCTTATATATAATATGTAGAAAAGAGGATGTATAGGGTTTTGCCTTTTGAGGAGAATTTGAGACAAAATTCTTGGAAGCAATAAATCTCCACTTTTCAAGGTGCTTATCTAGGTCAAGCCATATGATTCTCAGGCTCTATTGACATCTTATTGATGATTGATTAGTTTTCTAAAAGCTCTTGGGGACATGCCTGTTTTTTGCTGAAAGAGTCGGGCGAAGTGGTTGGGATATATGAAACCAAGGCGGAGGGCAATGTCATTGATAGGCAGACTAGAATTGGCAAGGAGTGATTTGGCTTTTTCTATTATCTTATTCTGCAGGAACAACTGCGGTGTTGTGCCTATTTCACGTCTTACGCATTCGCTGAAGTAACTGGGAGTAAGATGAAACTCACGGGCACACCATGCTACCGTGGGTGTACCTTGGCAACGGGGCAAGTCACTTTCATCAGAAAGATAATTGTCCACCAATGACTCCAACCGTCGGGCAAGTGAGGAGGTGCGCATCTGACGGGTATCAAACTGACGTTCATAGAATCGACGGCAGAAGGTAAGCATTTGTCCTATTCCCAAACGAAGCATGTGACTAGTAAATTCATCATCGGGAGCCTGTAACTCGCTGCTGATATTGTTGAAACAATTAGTGATGACATGACGCTCAGAGTCATAGAGCTCTAGTGCTTCTGCTATTTTGTAATCAAAAAAATTGAACATGTAGAAATCACGTCCCAGTCCTGAACCATTGAGTAGTTCGGGTCGAAAAGCAAGCATCAAACCATGAGGCTTCACCCTACTGTCGAGGTTCATGGAGACGATGTCTCCTGGTTTCATAGTGAACATGGTTCCTCCACGATAGCGTACACAGGTATCACGCAGTACGAGTTCTCCGAAGTCCACTTCCATCAATACTACACAATACATTTGGAAATCGGTGGGCTCAAACAGAGACAAAT
The DNA here is from genome assembly GCA_022763905.1 of Prevotellaceae bacterium. Taxonomy (GTDB): domain Bacteria; phylum Bacteroidota; class Bacteroidia; order Bacteroidales; family Bacteroidaceae; genus UBA6382. The sequence goes on from JALERS010000012.1 coordinate 1,680, forward strand.
CGGCATTTTGCAGACGCCCCACACTTACCAATGGATGATAGGTGGGCTGGTAGAAATATCGGTTAAATTGTTGGATGCTTTCTACAGTGATATGCATAAGTAGTCCTCCTTTAGAATTTGAGTGTTACATATATTGGGGTTTAAAGTTAGTGAAATATGGGTATTTTCGTGTGTTTTGGTAGGAGGTAATGGTATATTTTGCACAAAACGATAATAATGGTAGATTTCTCAATAATATATATCCTATATCAAATGGATAGAATTGACAAATTAGCATGACAAAATTATTATGCGCTTGATAAGCGAGGCGCAATTTTATGAGAAACCAAAAATGTTGAACCTGATAAAAATACCAATGAGCTATGGCTGTAAAATTTTACAAGAGTGAAAATCAAGTGCCTCTGGAGATGCACAAGGTGAGAATGGTGCAGAAATTATCCCTTTTGCCAGTAGAGGAGCGTTTGAAGAAGATTCAGGCAGCTGGCAACAATACGTTCTTACTGCAGAATAGTGATATATATATGGATATGCTCACCGATTCGGGTGTAAATGGTATGTCAGACCTGCAGTTTGCTGCTATGATGCAGGCTGACGACTCTTATGCGGGGTCAGCTACTTTTCAGCGGGTAAAAGCTGCAGTCAAGGAGGTCTTTGGTACAGACCATGTGCTACCTGCTCATCAGGGACGTGCTTGTGAGAATATTCTTGCAGAGGCCTATGTCAAACCTGGAATGGTTGCCTTGATGAATTTTCATTTTACAACCACCAAAGCTCACATCACACGCGTAGGAGGAACTGTGGAAGAACTGGTGGATGCTGAGGGACTGTTGCCCCGTAGTGATAATCCTTTTAAGGGCAACTTCAATTTGGATAATCTGCGCCAACGTATAAAGGAAATTGGACCTGAGAATGTGGCATTTGTGAGGGTGGAGTCGGGTACGAACCTCATTGGAGGACAACCGGTGTCATTGGACAATATGCTGGCTGTGACAGATATCTGTCATGATGCAGGTGTGAAATCGGTATTGGATGCTTCTCTATTGCAGGACAATGTCTATTTCATGAAGACTCGTGAAGCTCGTTGCAAATTCATGGACACGAAGCAGATTTATCACTTATTGGCTGACCACTTTGACATTATCTACTTCTCAGCCCGCAAACTGGGATTTGCCAAAGGTGGTATCATTACGTCGAAAGATAGCAAGTACACCAAGGAACTCATGGAGTTCATTCCACTCTATGAGGGATTTCTTACCTATGGCGGTATCGATGTACGTACCATGGAAGCTATGGCACAAGGACTGTATGAGTCGCTTGATATGGAATATATCAACCAAGGACCGGAATTTATCAATTATCTGGCTAAGGAACTCGATGACTATGGTGTGCCAGTCATTTTGCCGGCAGGAGGATTGGGCTGTCATCTTGATGCAGGTGCTTTCTGTCCAGACGTACCCCATAATCAATATCCAGCAGGTGCAGTAGGTGCAGCTCTCTATATTGCCGGTGGTATTAGAGGTATGGAAAGAGGAACTCTTTCGGAACAACGAAATCCTGATGGCAGTGAACCTTATGCAGAATTGGAACTCCAACGTTTGGCCGTACCACGTAGGGTTTACACGTTGTCACAGTTGAAGTATGTAGCTGATCGTGTGAAATGGTTGTGGGATAATCGTAAGTTGATAGGTGGACTCCAATGGGTAGAAGAGCCTTCCGTGCTTCGTTTCTTCTTTGGTCGACTCAAGGAGATAGGCTATTGGCAGGAGCAACTGGCTGAAAAATTCCGTAGTGATTTTGGAGATAGCTTGTAAATAATTCTATGAAAACCATATCCCCAACCTTTTCCTTTGGGAGAGGGTTGGGGATTCTTGAGGGGCACTAAGTTGGCTTCCTTTTCTTTTTAGATAACGACTCCAGCCTGAGGGAGGTTTCCTATTTCATATAGTCTGGCAGACTATTATGGATGATGTCGTAGGATGTTCGGGCTAGAAGGTCAATATCGTTCTTTCCTTGCTCGGTAGGAAGGATGGGTTTGTGTATGGTCATACGCAGGGGATGCCAGTGGACGAACCAGACACCTCGAGTGCGTGGCAAGACTTGAAAAGGACCATCAAGGGTGACTGGTACGACGGGTAGACGAAGATGGTCGGCCAACAAGAAACCTCCTTTTCGAAATCGTCCCATTTTTCCTGTTCGTGTGCGTGTGCCTTCGGGGAATACTACCACGGAGGTGCCACCCTGCAGTATCTTGCCTGCATCTCCCAGAGTCTCTCGTATAGCTTTGGGAGAGGATTGGTCTACAAAGATATGTTTGGCCGTCTTACAAGCTGTTCCTACGAAGGGGATTTTTTCTAGTGACTTCTTCATCATCCAACGGAACTGATGGTTGAGGAAACCGAAGACCAGGAAGATATCAAAAGCTCCTTGATGATTGGCTACAAATACATAGGAAGTGTCTTTGTCAATATTTTCCCTCCCTATTACTTCCACAGGAAGAAGAAAGAGGTGACAGGTAAGTTTTGACCACAAGCGGGCTGGATAGAACCCCCAGAAATGGCCATCGCCCAATAAGCATCCCAGTATGGTGACAAGAGCGGTGATGATGGTGATGATTATCATCAGAGGGGCGGCAATTAGGAGTTGGTAGAGACGATAGAGATATTTCATGGTAAGTGATGTAATGTAATCAGATTTATTTCCGGCCATGCTCCGATACGGGCAAAAAGGAAAGCTTCTCCTACACCCTTGCTGACAAAAAGATGCTGGTCTCCCTGATTGTACCATCCGGCCCATTCAGCGTATTTCCATGATGCGGGAGAGAAATCTCCCCATTGGAACTGGCAGGCATGGGTATGTCCTGAGAGTGTAAGGGAAATGTTCGTTTGATGTACCACCTTCCGTTTCCAACAGGTGGGGTCATGGGTGAGAAGGATGCTGAAGTGCTTCTTCTTCGAGTGGGTGTTGGTCAATTGTCGGGTGGCCTTCTGCAGGTCACCTAATGAGGGGAATGGAGGCAATCCGTCATTTTCGGTGCCAATGAGGGCAATACTGTCAGACTCTTTGACGAGAAAACGACTTTCGTTGTCTAGAAGCGTCCAGCCTACAGAAGACAGTAGTTTTTTCATCCTGTTTACACTGTTCTGGCGTTGAACGGGGGAATTCCAATGGCGGTTTTCCTGGTAGTCATGGTTGCCCATTACGGCATAGACTCCGTCGGGAGCATGGAGACGGGACAGGACTGGAAGGAAAGGAATGATTTCTTTCGTATCATAGTTGACAAGATCACCACCAAAAAGGATGATATCGGGCTGAGCCTGCATGATGGAATCAACTACCCGATGTGCAAAGGTGGTGTCGGTGCCGAAAGTGCCTAGATGGAAATCAGTGAATAGGGCAATGCGGTAATTGTGAAAAGCTGGGGGGATGGATGAACTGGATAATGTATCCTTGGTGCAATGGAGTTTCCATATGCCAATGCTTCTGCCGTAAATGCCCATGCTGACTATGAGGGTAGACGTCAGTATTCCTCCTGCAAGGAACAGTTTCTTGCAGAGAGGATGATATGTGCCTGTCAACCATGCTAGCATACAGGCTATGGCCATTATCCACTGAACAGCAGCATAGGTGAGTATAATTAGGATGAAGGTACCTACTATGCGGAAATCAGTAGGAGAGTAGGTTCGCATGGCATCGGCGGTAAAACCGAAGATGAGTAGCAGGACCACGGGTAACAGACTGATAGCGCTATAGCGAAAAAACACCTTTCTTTCCTTGCCTCTAGCAGAGTAGGCAGCCAGTGTCAGAGCAGGGAGCGACAAGATGAGAACCATCCAGGTGAGTATCCAAAATAGCATGGTGGTCATGGGTAGGAGAGGTGTCAAGAAAGGTTGGCTGCTAGATAAGGTTTCATTTGTTCTACAGACCATCCGCGTCGTTGGGCATAGTCATGAAGTTGCTGCGCAGTAATCTTTCCCACGGAAAAATATCGAGATTTTGGATGGGCAAATAGAAAACCGCTGACAGATGCCTTGGGTGTCATGGCTCCGTGGTTAGTAAGTTGGATACCGATGGACTCCATATCGATGAGACTGTCAACGATAAAGTTGATACTTTGGTCGGGAATGGAAGGATATCCTATGGCGGGACGGATGCCAGTGTATTGGCTTGCTTTGAGTTGGGCGGGGGAAAGGTTTTCATCAGCTGCATACCCCCATAGATGTTTGCGAACCTGTTCATGCCCCTTTTCTGTAGCTGCTTCCACTAGCATATTGCAGAGAGAAAGGGTGAGTAGGTGAAGATAGGAATCAGAGAGGTTCTCCTGTTCCATGGAAGGGTCGACAGCGGCAGCGAAGATACCAATCTTATCAGTAGAACCTGTAGCAGCAGGACGGATAAAGTCGCTTAGGCATAAGTTGGGCTGATTGGGAGATATATTGTGCTGTTGGCGCAGGAAGGGGATGAGGTGGCGATGTCCCTCGTCATCGGTAACAATGATGTCTTCATTCTCACTGTAGGCATCAAAGAGGGCTATACGGAATCTCACACTGTAATTTTGGCCTTTGAGTTGCTGTAGGAGAGTAGTAGCTTCCTGCCATAAACGCTGGCCTTCTTCCTTGGCTTCTGTGGTGGCGCTACTCCAAGAGGGCATGTCGGGAAGTGGTACTTTCCACATATGGGAGAAGTACTGCCAATCCATGTAGGGGGACAGGGCTGGGATGGAGTAGGTGAGTGTAGTTTTCATACAAATAAGAAAGAAGTACTAAGGATGAAGAGGAATGTGACACTTGTGTATGATGAAACATTGGACCCAATTCCCTTCTCTTAACCTCAATGGATATAGGTGTATCCCAAGGGTGTAGTTAAGTCTTATTTTTCCGTCATTACTCTTATTGAATGCAGTGAGTAGGGAAGAACTCTTCTCCAGAGCCGCTTAATCCTGCAGTGCAGGGGGATTAACAGTTGTTTTTTCTGAGGTGGTGCTTAATGCCTTGCCATCGGAGTTGCATTACACCCCAAACGGCTTCACCGAAGATACTGGTACTCATCTTACTGGTGCCCAATTGTCGGTTGATGAATATGACAGGTACTTCCTTGACTTTGAATCCCATTTTGTATGCGGTGAACTTCATCTCAATTTGGAAGGCATAGCCTTTGAATCGGATGGCATCTAGGTCCATGGCCTCTAGAACACGGCGACTATAACATACGAATCCTGCTGTGGTGTCATGGATGGGGATACCTGTGACAATGCGTACATAGTGCGAGGCATAGTAGCTCATGAGTACTCGTTTCATGGGCCAATTGACAACATTTACGCCAGTGATATAGCGGGAACCGATGGCCATGTCATTGCCTTCCTGCTCACAGGCGGCGAGCAAACGGGGAAGGTCCTTGGGGTCATGACTGAAGTCGGCATCCATTTCAAAGATGTAGTCATACTTGTTTTCCAGCGCCCACTTAAAGCCAGTGATGTAGGCAGTTCCCAATCCGAGTTTGCCGCTACGTTCAATGAGGTGCAGTCTGTTCTTGAAGGAATCACTGCTTATGAGATCCTTGACAATGGAGGCTGTTCCATCGGGCGAATTGTCATCCAATACCAAAATGTCGAATCCGTCCTCCAAAGCCATGACGGCATGGATGATGTTGCTAATATTCTCCTTTTCGTTGTAGGTAGGAATAATGACTAATTTTCTAGATTTTTCCATAATGGTCGGGATGAATGCTTGGGTTACTATTCTTATGGGCAAAGTTACATCAACGCTGTCACACAAATGCTACCCATGGTACATTTTTTTTTGTGTAATGTCAAAAAATACTATAAGACTCCTTCTGCGTAAAGATGGGAGAATAGAATTTTGCATCCGATGAGGATGAGAAGAGTACCTCCAATGCGTTCTGGTTGCCAACGACGCAGGATATCTCCTCCTAGCAAGATACCTAGTGTCCATCCCATAATGCTGAAAAGTAATGAACCAATGCCTATGATGAAAAGGATGGGGACGAGTTGGTCCATGGTGGTGCCTGTACAAGCGTATGAAATGCCCACAGCCATGGCATCAATACTGGTGGCAATGGCCAGTGAGATGGCGGTAAACCACTTTTCTGGATGGAGAGTATGTGAAGTTTCTTCCTCGTTCCCAAAGGATTCCCATATCATTTTTCCACCGATGAAAGCAAGCATTAGGAAGGCTATCCAGTGGTCTACTCTTTCAATTGTATCCCTAAACAATCGCATGCCTAACCATCCTCCTAATGGCATCAGAGCTTGAAATAGGCCAAAAAGGGTACTTGTGCGCAGAATGATTGGCCAACGGAAATGCTTAGAGGTGAAACCTGCTACTACAGATACTGTGAAACAGTCCATGGCCAAGGCTGCCGACATCATGATGGCAATGCAGCATTCGGAAAGTGAAAGTGAAATCATAAGACAAAGTTACTGATTTTTTCTGTTTCTACCTATGGATTTCCTTCTTGGCCCGTGAGGAAGAGAGCATGGGGCTGACTGTGGTATCTTTTTTCTATGGTTCATTGTGGGAGGGTATTTGAGAAATATTGTAATTTTGCAAAGATGGACATACGTGAACTATGCACACTTTACAGTAATGCCCCCGTGGCCGATTTCCTTTCTTCTGCTTGGAAGAAGGGCCAAGTCTGTGAGGCTGACAATTGGCAAGGGTCATCAGTGGCTGTGGCTTTTTCGTCCCGTCTTCCCCGTAAGGGAGAAATGCGTCTCTTTGTGATGAACGATGAAGATGAGGCAATGGCTCTATGGCAAGATTTTGTATCCCTGCAGGGTAGTGACAACGTGCTCTATTTCCCCAGCGGTTTTCGTAGGGCTGTAAAATATGGGCGGTCGGACAGTACTGCTACCGTACTACGTACTGAAGTGTTAGGAAGAATTGTATCAGGAGGTGATGGGTGTACCATTGTCTCCTATGCTGAAGCGTTGGCTGTCAAAGTGGCTTCTCCAGAACAAATCAAGAAGGGCAGTATTACGCTCTCCTGCTCAATGAGCATTTCCATAGAAAAGATTACAGAGCAGTTGTTGAATATGGGTTTTGTGAGGGCTGATTATGTTTACCGCCCTGGGCAGTACAGTGTGAGGGGTAGCATTGTAGACATTTGGTCCTACTCCATGGAGAATCCTGTGCGCATTGATTTCTTTGGCGATGAGATTGACTCTATCCGTATTTTCGATGCAGAGAGCCAGTTGTCGTGCGGTAAGCGCCATGATGTGGTAGTAGCAGCATCTACGGCCAATACTGATACCCACCTGGTGCCATTGATGTCCTGCTTGCCGGAAGGTTCGCTGGTGGTCTTTCATAACGAATCCTTTTGTCGCGACTTGGTAGGCAAGGTATGTGCTGAGGGATTTTGTCGTCAGGCATATGCTGAACGTGAAGCTTTAGTAGAAACTGATGAGGAACTTCCCCAGTTGGATGCTTCGCATATGCTCTGTAGTCTCGAGGAATGGGATACCGGTATTGTTTCGATGGCTCGTTTCCATCTGCGTTCCTCTTGTCCTGACAAATCTCTGTGTTTTTCCACTAGTCGACAACCATTGTATCCTGGTGATATGGCCGAATGGGCCCGTCATTTGGAAACTTGTCGCCAACAAGGATATACCATATATATAATGTTTGACGACTCGTCACAATGTGACCGCCTCCAATCTATTTTGGAAGGAATGAATTGTTCAGTACCATTCATACCTGTCTATGGATCTCTCAATTGGGGTTTTTCTGATGCTGAACTCAAGGTGTGTGTGTACACCGATAGTGGTATATTTGGACGTTATCAGCGTCATGCCCAACCCTGTTCCTCTGCCCGAAAGGCTTCAACTGCCCACATGGTCAAGGTGATGCAGTCATATGAGCCTGGTTCTTATGTGGTACATATTGACCACGGGGTGGGACGCTATGAGGGCTTGGTGCGTGTAGAGAATGGCGGTGTAAAGCAGGAGATGATGAAAATTGTCTATGCGGGTGGTGACGTGGTCTATGTGTCCATCCATCAGATGGGTAAGGTGAGCCTTTACAGGGGTCGGGATGCCGAACCTCCTCGTATCAGCAGGCTGGGTACAGGCGCCTGGGAGCGCATGAAGGACCGAGCTAAGAAGAAGGTGAAGGACATTGCACGTGACCTCATTCGTCTCTATGCCCGTCGTTGCAAGATGGAGGGGCATAGTTTTGCTCCTGACAATTATCTGCAGCATGAACTGGAAGCTGCCTTCCCGTACGAGGATACCCCTGACCAGATTCAAGCTACTGCCGATGTGAAGCATGATATGGAAGCTCGTCATCCCATGGATCGTCTGATATGTGGTGATGTAGGATTTGGCAAGACAGAGATTGCCCTGCGTGCCGCTTTCAAGGCAGTGGTAGACGGTAAACAGGTAGCTGTGCTTGTTCCAACCACTTTGCTGGCTATGCAGCATTATAAGACTTTTTCTGCTCGTTTAGAAGCATTCGGTGTCAAGGTGGGCTGTTTGACTCGTGCCTTGAGTGTCGCTGCCTCCCGTCGCATGTGTCAGGAATTGGCTGAAGGAAAGATGGAGATAGTCATCGGTACACAGAAACTACTGGGCAAAGAGGTGGTGTTCAAGGATCTTGGATTGCTGGTAATTGACGAAGAACAGAAATTCGGAGTGGCGGCCAAGGAAAAGCTGCGCCAGATGAAGGCAGGTGTGGATACACTTACGCTCTCCGCAACACCTATTCCACGCACCCTTCAGTTCAGCTTGATGGGTGCTCGTGAATTGTCCGTGTTGCGTACTCCTCCTGCTGGTCGTTTGCCTATTCATACGGAGGTTCATCTTTTCGGTCATGAGGTGCTGGCAGATGCTATTGGCTATGAGATGAGTCGTGGAGGTCAGTCATTTGTGGTGTGTAGCCGTATTGCCTTCCTGCCTCATGTGGCCGAACTGTTGAGGAAATATGTGCCAGGAGTGAAAGTGGCTGTAGCTCATGGACAGATGCCCCCTGCCCAGATGGAACGTACAGTGATGGGTTTTATCGAAAATCAATATGATGTATTATTGTCAACAACCATCATTGAGAATGGTATCGATATTCCCAATGCCAATACGATTGTTATTGTGGATGCTCACCACTACGGGCTCAGCGACCTACACCAGATGAGAGGCAGGGTGGGACGTAGTGACCGCAAGGCTTTCTGCTACCTATTGGCGCCACCTTTGTCGGATCTTAACAACGATGCCCGTCGACGCTTAGAGGCACTGGAGGATTTCAGTGAATTGGGTAGTGGTTTTCAGATTGCTCTCCAAGACTTGGATATCCGTGGTGCAGGTAATTTGCTGGGAGCCGAACAGAGTGGTTTTGTGGCCGACCTGGGATATGAAGCTTATCAGAAAGTACTTGCAGAAGCTATGGCAGAACTGCGCAATGATGAATATTCCGATCTCTTTCCCGATACTGAAATCGATGCTTCTGCCCGTCAATCAGTAGAATGCTTTGTGGCTGAGTGTACACTCGACTGCGATTTGCCCGTCTTTTTGCCTGAAGATTATGTGCCTGGGGATGCAGAACGTATGGAATGCTATAGGCATATCAACCAACTAGAGACAGATGAGCAGGTTCAACTCTATGTGGGACAACTGCAGGATCGTTTCGGGCCTTTACCACCTCCAGCTAAGGAGTTGATGCGTGTGCCGTCTCTCCGTCGCTTGGGTCGTCGCTTGGGCATAGAGCGCATTGTCATCCGTCGTAAGGTAATGATATTATATTTTGTCTCCAACCGTCAGAGTGCCTATTATCAAGGAGAGGTATTTGGACAGGTGCTGGCATATATGGCCAGCCATCCTATGCGGGGAAAAGTGGAGGAAACAGGAGGTCGTTTGCGTATGGTGATGGAGCATATCGGGAGCATTGAGGATGCTGTCAGAGTGTTGGAACAGATGATGCCTTCTCGCTGAGTGTTCCCATCTTCTAGGCTTTTAGTATGCACTTGTTTTCTTTTTCTGTGCTATTTTGATGTCCTGTTGGGTTGTCTGATTGATAAAAATGGGTTATTTTTGCACAGAATTAAATATATTATGCCGTTTTTTGTTTGGCTGCTTAATCTCCAAGAATATTTTTTATGGAAAAATTAATTATTGGCTCTTATGAAGAATTCGCTACCCATTTGGGTGAGCAGTTGGGTGTGAGTGATTATGTAGAACTGTCTCAGGAACGTATCAATCTTTTTGCTGATGCTACTCTTGATCATCAGTGGATTCATGTCAATCCCGAGAAGGCAAGTACCGATAGTCCGTTCCATTCCACCATTGCCCATGGCTATCTGACTTTGTCTATGTTGCCTTATTTGTGGAACCAGATTATCCAAGTAGACCATTTGAAGATGATGATTAACTATGGAATGGAGAAGATGAAATTTGGTCAGGCCGTATTGTCAGGTCAGCGTATCCGATTGGTTACCAGTCTTCAATCTATTGAAAATCTTCGTGGTGTATGCAAGGCTGGTATCAAGTTTGCCATTGAGATAGAGGGCGAAAAGAAGAAGGCCTTAGAGGGCGTAGCCATATTCCTGTATTATTTTGAATCGTGATGAAAGGTGTTCAAACAGTTGTATTTCGCTCCTTGAGTTTTTTGTTGGTGGGGTTGCTGATGGTGGCCTTTCCTGACAAGGTGACTGAGTGGCTGGTTGTCATTATTGGCCTGTTGTTTTTGGTACCAGGATTGGTATCAGTAGTTTCCTATTTTCGTAGTTGGTCTCAGAAAGATGCCACACGAATGCTTCTGCCTGTTATCGGAATAGGAAGCACCATTATGGGTACCATGCTGATTGTGGCTCCTGCTGCATTCATCCGCTGGTTGATGTATGCATTGGGTATATTGTTGTTGTTGGCTGGTATTTCTGGTTGTTCGGATGTGTTGCGTATGCGCAGGATGGCTCAAGTAGGATGGTTCTTCTACGTAGTTCCAGTGCTGCTATGTGCCACAGGAGTCTATATTGTGTCACGTCCCATGGAAGCAGCCTCGTTGCCGTTCATCATCTTTGGTATTGCCTCTATTTTGTATGGCATTGCTGGTTTGGTATGGTCGGTACGTTTCAGAAAGTATTATCACGTGTCTCGCCAGGATACGTCAACTATTCCTTCTGACAATCAGGATACTATGTCAGACTCATAATAACCATTTCCCTTCTAACTCTCAGGAAGAATAATAAGGTAGGTTTCAGAGCTTTTACAGCTTCGCTTGTTTCAAGCTGTGAACCTCTTCTCTACGTTTTGGATTTAACAAAATCAACAGCCGTCTGGAAATTGGTACTTCAGACGGCTGTTGATGTTAAATTGCGAAAGTGTTCTTTTATCGGATGAATAGTAATTCACGATATTTAGGCAAAGTCCACATTTCGTCCTCTACAATCAGCTCGAGCTTGTCGATGTGGTAGCGGATGCTTTCCAGGAAAGGCGCTACTTTGTCATGATAGAGGATG
>JALERS010000017.1 GCA_022763905.1 Prevotellaceae bacterium
CTGCTTCCTTTTAGCATCGTCGCTTCTTTTAAAAAGAATCGTCGATTCTTTTGCCGAGCACCGTCGATTCTTTTGCTTAGAATCGACGCTTCTTTTGGAAAGCACCGACGACTCTTTTGCTGAGCACCGATGACTCCTTGGGCCAGTCCATCAACTTCATTTCCCCAAGGAGTCATTTCCTTATTTCAACGGACTCTTTTTCTCTTCATCAACTGAAATTGTAGACAACTTACTAAAACAACAGACACCAGCCACAAGACCCTCCTGATTTTTGTTTGACAAAACGGTCATGCCAAAGATACCTACCCCAAGTTTTTTGTCGGGCCGTGCCAGGATATGTGCTTGCGCTATTGAAGGACGGGTATCAATGAGACGTAGTCTCTTCCTTGACTGGTACCCTGCAAGAAAGGAAACGATAGCGGTATTAACCCTACCTGTGCCCCACTAAAAATCTACTGATCCGAAAATGGCCATTGTATGAAGACGGACATATTGCTCAGAAAGGAAAACCATGCCTTCCCGGCGATTGTTGGTGCCATGAGAGTCCTTGGCCATAAAGTAGGTGGTACTGGAATCATATGTAGGCAGAGAAGAACGGGGAGAGGGGTGAGCGATGCCTATGATGTGCATAGCATGTAAATGTCTGCTTGCTGTACTGATGAGGGTGGGAGAGTCTTTGTCTGTGATGATGGCTATACCTTGGGGGAAGGAATATCCTTCCTGAAGAGTGTCACCATACCATATGATTGACTCTCCTTGATACAGCAGGTCTTTCATCGTGTCAATGAGAATTCTATTGTCATCCTGTGCTATCTGCTTGGGATGGATGAAGGATGTTTCCGAAAGGTCTGTCCAGACTGATTGCATCAAATCCTGTGGTGTGTAGGTGGCACCATAAAGCATAATGTGAGAGGGGGTATATCCAAATGCTGTATCCAGAACAATGTCAAGTTGCTCGGGATGGGAAGCAAAAAACTGTTGATTTTGTATGAACCATTCAGGACGTATGTTCAGATGTTTGCGATAATAGTTGTAAAGGGTGATACCATGATTCTTCATGAGGATGGCTGCATCACTAGGAGTCAATTGAAAATTGGGATGTTTGCGCATGGTTATTTCTTCCTGGCAGAGAAACCGCATCAAATAGATGGGGGATAATTCCAACGAGTCGCCTTTATGGATGCGGCAACTTTCTATCCAGGACAGATATGCATACAGACTGCCGACTGGCCATTCTCCTTGGTCTTTTACTGGAGTGGTCTTTATGTAAGTTGTAGTGAGGAATGTAATGTCCAACCTGTCCACTTCTTTCTGCCGATATTGCTGGCAGGAAAATAAGGTCAATAGAATGGCTACAAAAAAGGATAGCTGTGGCTTCATTGCAGAAGGAAAGGACGGGCTTCTTCCATTAAACGATACAAATCCTCTTGTGTGCAGGCTTGGAGCATGGCAATGCGGTGACGCTTGAAATCGGCTATACCCTTGAATAACGGACTGTTGGCAATATGCCTGCGAGTATGAAGTATGCCACGATATTCGTCAATGCGTTCGATACTTAGTCGGACCTGTTCTTTCAATACATCTAATTTCCAGTCTGGAGACATCGGAGGGTAGTTGCTTGGAATGATGCCAGATGTATTAATAGGATGATCAGGATGGAGTCTGTCGTGTATCTCCTTGAAAATCCAAGGACATCCGAATGTGGCCCGTCCTACCATGACCGCATCAACTTGGTAAGTGTTGAATGCGTTCTCTGCTTTTTCAGCAGAATCAATATCGCCGTTACCAATGATGGGAATGTGAATTTGTGGATGGGCTTTGACTTCTCCAATGATGTTCCAATTGGCTTCACCTGTGTACATCTGAGAACGTGTGCGACCATGAATGGTGAGGGCTTGGATGCCACAGTCTTGTAGCTGTAGAGCTAATTGATTTATAATGATGTGATTGCAGTCCCATCCCAATCGCGTTTTGGCTGTTACAGGAGTAGATACAGCATTTACTACACTACTTGCAATTTCTAACATAAGTGGCACGTTCTGTAGTAAACCCGCACCAGCTCCTTTGCCAGCAATCTTCTTGACAGGACATCCGAAATTGATGTCAATGATTTCAGGATGACTGGTTTCTTCTACTATACGGGCTGCTTCAGACATAGCTTGAGGGTCTTTCCCGTATATCTGTATAGCAGTTGGTCGCTCTTCGTCATTGACAACAAGTTTCTGAAGGGTGCTTTTTACCATACGTGTAAGAGCATCGCATGATACAAATTCAGAGTACACCATGGCGGCTCCCATCTTTCGGCAAAGGGTACGAAAACCTATATCAGTGACATCTTCCATAGGTGCGAGTACCACAGGGCGGTCTCCCAGATTGATATCTTTTATGTACATGGGATAGTAGTGTTGTAAATATAGATGTGTCTTCTGTGTAGTTAAAAAAATACAATGTGCATTATAACCTTGTCAAATGAATGTTTGACGAAGTTCTTTCTTTGCAGATTGACTGCAAAATTATGAAAATCAGAAGAGTTTTAACACGCAAAAGTTGTTTATTTCCGAAAAATGTTGTCCTTTTGCAATGACTAATGTGACCCAACTGCTGATTCTTTGTATAGAAATTGATGGGATAAGATGCTATGATATACATATATATTATGGTATCTTGGGGCAGTAAGGTACGAAATGTTTTATAATGAGAATTTTCAAAATCCTGTTTTTGTTTATTACTATTCTGATGTGTTATCCAACCTTTTCTCAAACAGCAAGAAAAGGAAAAGCTACCTATTATGCCAATCGCTTTCATGGTCGGCGGACTAGTAGTGGCGATGTATATCATAGGGATAGTTTTACTTGTGCTCATCGGAGTTTGCCTTTTGGGACAATTCTGAAAGTACGTGATACTAAAACAGGAAAAGAAGTGTTTGTCAAGGTCAATGATAGACTTGGAAGTAGCGCCATGGTGGATTTGTCTCTGGCTGCAGCCAAAGAGTTGGGAATCGTGAACAAGGGATATGCGCATGTCGAAATTACGCCATATCACGATGGTAATAAGGTGCCCTATAAAGCTAAAGACTTTGATATCCCCCAAATCCAGGTACGCAATGACCAAGGTGACGGCTATTGTTCCTTGTCAGAATGGGAACATGAACGGCATGCAGTTTCAACTGAAAAATCGGGAGCCAAGGGAAACAAGAATTTCAAAAATGCTGATAAGGCGAAGGAGGATAGTGTTTCGGGTTATCGTGTACTTGATCAACTGACTGCTCAAGGTGATTAATCGAATGATTGCCTTCACTTGATTGCTTCATTGGATTTTTTTAGGGCAGTCGGGTCAAAGACAAAATTAGCGGGATGTGTAGGTAGTTCCATTGTGTCTCTTTGGATGCGTGCATCGTCAAGTATGTAGTTAGCTGAATATTTATATATGTACTTCAAGCAGCTCACTGCGACCATCCCTATTATAGTTGGTATCTCAATGCTATTATGGGAAGTTGTCAGTTGAAATGTATGTTTTTTAAATATTCTTTTTTGTTTGTTTATCAGGTATTTGTCTGTTTGTTCAAAAAATTTTTACGAAAAAAAGTAGCAGAAAAGTTTGGTTGGTATAGTTTGAATGTTGTAATTTTGCACCCGCAATCACGAAACAACGTAAGTGTTGCTGAAGGTTGCGAATCGTTCTTTGAAAAGATTACATAAAGCAACAAAGGTAAGTGCATGGTCTTTTTGTCTGTCGTTATCATACTATATGTATATATAAGTGTGGTATGTCAGTTCAAGAGGGTCCGTAAGCGCAGGCCGAGCGCCGTCAAGAGACAGAATAAAGAAGTCTGTGGATTTATATTAGAAGTATGAATCCACAGCAGAGTAAAGATAAGATTACAATGAAGAGTTTGATCCTGGCTCAGGATGAACGCTAGCTACAGGCCTAACACATGCAAGTCGAGGGGCATCGGGCGTCGGACTTGTCCGACGTGCCGGCGACCGG
>JALERS010000019.1 GCA_022763905.1 Prevotellaceae bacterium
TAGCATGCGTCACACCCATGTTTCTTGGAGCAGAAGGCTTACCCGTATGATGGTCGTTGCTCAATAATACCACACGAGCATCAACCGACTGATATTTCTTCACAATCTGACAGGATTCATCAGTGGACTGATCGTCTACAATAAGTAATTCTAAGCATGAATATGTCTGAGCCAACACAGACTCTATGGCCTTGCCAACAAAGCGAGCCGAATTGTGCATCGGCATGATGACTGATACTAATTCCGAATTGTTCATGCTGAAGGTTACCGTTAACAGGATAATCTATTTGCAAATTTACAATAAAATCCTGTATCACCCAACTTTTGACTCCAATCAGTAACTAACATATATCCCCCCCAACAATTCCATTGATGTCCTGCCTGCTATCAAAGTCTCTACTTTACCTGGGAACATCAACGGTAATTCGAATAAAATATCTTGCGGAAAGTAGCATATAATCTTGACAAAAACAACAGAAAGTCATAATGGCGGATATCCTTCTTATATATACCGATATAGGTTCCTATCAGACTCATGGCCAATCTAAATCGGTAAAAATAGGAATAGTGGGAGCGAGAAGCCGACTGGGCTCTTTGTCGCACCTTGTAAACAGCATCAGAAGATGCCAGAACTATAGAGCGAATGCGTTTGGAGATAAGAAACATATAAAGAGCATCCTCTCCCAGTATATAACGTTCATCAAATTTGTCCTGAGCCAACACTTGCCTGGGTATAAGCTTGCAGCAAACACTCGACAAAAAACTACGGCCATGGAACAGGGAAGGACTATAACTGGAAGTACATCTTCTGAAAGCTTCACCCAAAAAATGGCTGAAAATGTTTCCCTTTTCATCAAACATGACGACATCTGAAACTACAATAGAATCAGGAGCAGCAAGAGCTAACATTCTTTCCAGATATTCCTTCGACAGACAATCGTCATCATCTACAAAACAGATTTGCTCTCCCACTGCAGTGTCAATACCCAGATTACGTGCGTGACACACACCGCCCTGTATAGTGTGGACTAAACGGAACTCATGTTCAGGATGTCGGCTGATATATTCCACTATCCTACCTCGGTAAGGTTGGTCACAACCGTTAAGCACAACTACAATTTCAAATATTTCTGGTGCTAGTGTCTGCGCACATAAGGAGTCAAGACATTCCCACAAATAATCCTGTGGGCAATATGTGGGTACTATTACAGATATCTTCATACAAGGTTATAAACACTGACAATACTCAAGATGAAAAAGTAAAGTTACAACTTTATCTCCATATATAAAAATTCCCAAAGCAAAGAAAGTATTACCAACAAAAATAGGTATCTTTGCAAGAAACGCAATTGATTTCCCATGGCACTATTCAAAAAGGCAGCTCGCCTCCTACGGTATATCATTCCCACCCTATATGTCAATTTCCATTACCTGCCTCTTGCCCAAGCAGTCAGGTTGCCCATTGTACTCTATCGCCCACATTTGATAAAATGCAAGGGAAAAATTGTCATTGACACAGATGAACCCATAAGAACCGGAATGATTCAGTTGGGCAACTATAGTGTGTCAATTTATCCTAACAATGGCATCACGCTGGACATCCGAGGAACCATCATATTTAAGGGCGCCTGTGTCATAGGAAATGACAGTTATCTGTCCGTAGGAGAAACAGGGACAGTCACAATCGGAAAGAGATTTGTGGCTAATGTTCTGAAGATATGTTGCTACCAAAGCATTACCTTTCAAGAAGATGTCAGATTTGGTTGGGAATGTCTTGTGATGGATACTGATTTCCATCGCCTTACCAATACCAAAGGGACAGTTGAACATGAAGTGTCAGGCAGAATCCTTATAGAAAGCGGATGCTGGATTGCCGCCAGATGCATGATTATGAAAAACACCTATCTTCCTAGCAAGTGCGTGGTAGCGGCACGTTCCTTTCTGAACAAACATTATGACATTGCTCCATGTACCATGCTGGCAGGACAACCTGCTAAAGTAGTCAAGGAGGGTGTATTCAGAAATATCAGTCAAGAACGGCAAGGTCAATAAAACCAGCAGGTCTTTCCCTTGAATACATAGTCTATATCTTGGGGACGATCACTGAGACCAACTGAGACGGGATACACCGTAGAGAAGGAAGGTCTATCCTTGGCTTTCACAGTCTGGCATAACATATGGTTTCATCTATTGTCATCACCAGGAAACCGTATGATATTGGCAACAAGTCTGACCTTATCAACATTTACCACTATTATCCATCTCCAAAAGCCTCCTTATGTCTTTTTCATCAACAGATTAGGAGAAGCCGTTCACGGGCTTACAAAGATATTGGCATGACGGCTATCTGCCTACACATAGGGAAAGAAGAAAACGAAAAAAATCCCCCCAAAAAAACATTTGCATTTGTTTCCCAAATGTTTATATAACGCATTTATTAATATTACTGTCCGCTAAACATGTTTTTGTGTCGAATAATACGGTTTTTGGCGAAAGACAAGCCCCCT